>NZ_VPDM01000004.1:0-177876 GCF_013417645.1 Acinetobacter sp. YH12236 | reverse complement strand
CCATCCGTATTGAGCATGAACCTGCATCAACCCAATGCAGTTGTGGCTGCCAGTTACGTCGTATCGGCGAAGATATCAGTGAAAAACTGCATTTCAGACCGGCACAGTTCTATAAGGAACAGCATGTACGTGGCAAATGGGTCTGTGATCAGTGTGACACCCTGACTCAGCAAGCGATGCCCGCCTATGTGATTGATAAAGGTATTGCCAGTCCTGAACTGCTCAGCCATGTGCTGGTATCGAAGTATGCCGATCATTTGCCGCTGTACCGTCAGCGCCTGATCTATCAGCGGGCGGGCATTGATCTGTCCAGATCTACTTTATCTGACTGGATTGGTCGCTGCGGTGTGGAACTGGAACCTCTGGCCAATGCCTTAAAACAGGTGGTGCTGCAACAGCGGGTGATCCATGCCGATGAAACGCCGGTCACCATCATGCGGATGGGTGATGATGAGAAAAAACCGAAGAAAGGTTATGTCTGGGCCTATGCCACTACACAGTACAATCCAGTTCAGGCAGTGATCTATGACTTTCAGGATAGTCGTTCAGGTCAGCATGCTGAAGCGTTCCTGAATGGCTGGCAGGGTCATCTGGTCTGTGATGATTACAGTGGTTATAAAGCACGCTTTAAATCAGGCGATGTCATTGAGGTGGGCTGCATGGCACATGCACGTCGTAAATTTCATGAACTGCATGTGACCGGGAAAAGTCAGATCGCTGAACAGGCATTAGTGCTGATTCAGAAACTGTATGCCATAGAAGCAGAACTCAGGAAAAAGACCGATGGTACAGCAGAACATCGCCGCGAATATCGGCAAAAGCATAGTCAACCGGTGATGCAACAACTGTATGAATGGCTCAACCAACATTATCTGACGGTGCCATCGAGTTCTCCAACTGCCAAGGCGATCAATTACAGCCTAAAACGTTGGCAGGCACTCTGCCGCTATCTGGATGATGGTAATTTGCCTATAGATAATAACTGGATTGAAAATCAGATGCGCCCCTGGGCGTTGGGACGTAAGAACTGGCTGTTTGCTGGCTCGCTGCGCAGCGGCCAACGAGCTGCCAATATCATGACTTTAATCCAGTCAGCAAAGCTGAATGGACTGGATCCGTATGCCTATTTAAGTGATGTGCTGAAAAGGCTGCCGACGCATAAAGTGACCCAAATAGAAGAATTACTGCCACACCGCTGGAAATCCGACCAAAATTAAAAAATAGGCATGGGATTCAGCGGACGCTTACTATTCATGTCTATACTTGGTTGGTCAATATACAGGTATGAGACCATCTGAATTAGCAGAAATAAAAGTAAAAGATTGTTCATGCTTAGTACAAGATGATGGTGTTTGGTTAATTGAAAGTACTATTAAAAAACATCAACAAGAGATTAATACTGGTTTATTTGATGATCGTTGGGTAGCTATTCCAATCGTTAGAGACACTATATTAGCAGCATCTTATATCGCAAAAATCAAATCATCCCCATATCTCGTTTCTAATATGAATACTGTTCATCCTACTGGCTCAGAAAAATCTATGAGTAGTAATGGGATTAGTTATCAAATCAACGCGTTGATTAGCCAACTTTTGGGGGAATACATTGCTAATCAGATTAGTTTTAACTCCTATATGCTACGACATACTCTAACCTACCAACTATTTAGAGCCGAAGTTGGCCTACCTTTAATTTCATTTCAGCTAAAACACTTCGTGGCAGAAATTGGTAAATTTGTCTCCAAAGGTGCTACTACGTCAGTTACGTTAGGCTATGGTGAAATTGGTGAAATACTTTCAAAGGATGGTAATAGAAACAGCAAAAATTCATTGAGACATGCAGCTGAATTAGAAGCTATAAAAAATGTTTTCAATCACAATGGAACATTTTATGGAGGTAAAGCAAATGAACATAAAAAAAATTTGATCACTCTGTTTCAAGGATATATGGTAAATGGTTATACCGAAGAAGAAGTATATGAAGCACTAGCTGACCAAGGTGCTGCCGTTACTAATATTGGAAATGGTTTATGTTATGGAAATAAACAGGACGATACCGATCCAGCTTTACCATGTATTGGCTCCCTACGCTGTAACCCTATTCGATGCAAACACGCTATTGTTACTCTAAAACATGCTCCTAAATGGCGTGAAATCTATATTGTGAATAAAGCAAATCTCAATAAACCAGGATATGAGCATCTTCGTGAACAAATGTTAGCTACTATGAATGAAGCAGTAATGGTTTTAGAAAATCTTGGCGAAAAGGTTGAACTATGAAGAATCAAGCTTACGACCTTAAAAACACAGAGAATTATGAAGCAAATACCTTGAAAATTAACAATGTACTACTTCAAATTGAGCACAATCCAAAACTAAAAGCAACTATTGCACAATTATGTAAACTTACAGGAATTCATCGGAATACTATTAGAAACCGATTCGAACCTATCGAGAAACTTAAAGAAATTAAAGAGGCACGAATAAAGAAAGCAAAACAGAAAAAAGAAAAACTGGCTTTAAATAGTGCTGAGAATGAAATGTCACCAGAGAAGTTGTTAATACAAGCAAGAGCTGAACTTATCTACTGGTTTAATGAATATCAGAATATGAAAAATCAATGTTATCATTTCGAGCTTCAGTATAAAGAAATGAAACAATCCAAAGATTATTATAAAAAATTATACAAAACCGATCAAAATTTACTCTTAGAGGCTGAAAAAGAAATTAAGAAATTAAAAGAATTATTAAAATTTGAGGGTATTTATATCAGTCCTCTAAAACATTAATATGAAAATAAGATTTTCTGTTGAGATAAAGTTTTTAAACTTTTGCCCAACAGAAATATTTTTATCTTCAAATAAACTTATTTAGACTGAAAACGGATAAGCAATAGGTTCATGATATTGATAACCTTCAACTTCAAAGTCATCTAATGTCACCCATGTTTCAATATCTTCAAGCGTTTTAATTTCAGGGTTGATATGGAGTTTTGGCGCAGGATAAGGTTCACGTTTAAGCTGAACATCACGCATGAGTTCTAACTGATCCTCATAAATATGCGCATTCACAATCTTGTGATAAGCCTTTCCAGCCTTATGTCCTGTAATTTGAGCCATCAGAGCTAACAGAGTAAAAACCTGAATTTGGTTAAAATTTTGGCCCAATGGTACATCACATGACCGTTGTGCTGACGTTAAGTAAAGTGTATCCCCTACCAAAGAGAAAGTATGAGTATGCATACAAGGTCGTAGGCAACCCATATCAAACTCCCCTGGGTTATAGAAAGTCAGAATTTCACCACGATCATCAATACCTTTTCGTAAGTCATCATAGATCTTACGAAGCTGGTCAAACTCTTTACCTTCAGAGTTACGCCAATGGCGTCCTTGGACTCCGTATACTCGCCCCATATCGTCTTCACCTTTACGATAAGGGTTAGCTAACCACGCTCCATTTTCGTTAGCATTTGCATTCCAAGTATTACAGCCAATGGCTCGGAACTGAGCAGCATTATCATATCCACGCAAGTAGCCTAATAGCTCTGCAATAGCTGCCTTCCAGTAACTTTTTCGAGTCGTAACTAAGGGGAATTCATTAGCCCCTACGTTGTACTCTAAATCTGCGTTAATAACGGTTAAACAACGCTTTCCAGTTCGTTCATTTTCAACCCATACGCCTTCATCAACTATGCGTTGACACAAATCTAGATATTGCTTCATTTAACCACCTTGATTCTCCTAGGCAAAATTTACTTGATAGTGCCTTATATTGGTACAGCTATCAGAGAAAATTTTGGCTAATTTTTTCTCACCAGCTTACAATTTCAATTGTATGAACAATGATGAATTTTGGCTATGATGAGCTCAATCTGTATTATAGAGTTTAAATACTTCATTGCACAAACCTAGAAATGACAGCTTATTGGCCTAGTTAAGCTGCTTAAAATATCAGCTTTTCCTCTAGTACAAAGCTCCCTATTATAATGTATATTAATATTACCCCTTAATTTTATAAAAAATTTAGAGATCTAATTATTAAAAAAATAATAAATACATATCTTTATTTCGCAACTTATAAAATTAAAAATATGTATTTATTCATGATGACCTATTTTTCAAAATAAATTATTATGAAGTAACAAATAATAAATTTTTTAAGCAATCACACCCAAATACTTACTACTTCGGTTATTAAATGCATTTAAAGTCCCTTCTAAAATATTAACTGCATGTTGATTTAACTCGTAACTTTCAATAGAGCCAGATTTATAATGGATGGAGTAATTATTTTCTCTATCAAAATTAGTATAAATAATTTGCTCGGCATCACATACTATTGCTAGATTAGGGTTATGAGTAACCATAATAATTTGTCTGGTCTTTTTAGCTTCATTAAGAATAGGAACCAAGGAGTTTACAACAGTATCGTTATCAAGGTTTTCTTCAGGCTGATCTAGAATAATAGGTGTTTTATCTTTATCTACTAATAAATAGAATATCAATAGCAATGCACCACGTTGTCCAGGAGATAATTTTTCTACTTCTACATTTTGAAAACGTAATGAATATTTAGATTTAATAAAGTCTAATCCATATATAAAATTGTAAACATCTTTCGGCGTAACATTTTTTTTCACCATCTCAGCGATACCAACTTCCTCATTAGCTTCATTTAATTTATCAATAAGCTCTTCTATAAAATTAATAACTCCTTCCTGTGTTTCTAAATCTTTATCTTGAGATAAATCTTCTAAAGTATGTTTAATCCTATCTGGCGTAAAATCTAATCTACGTTGCAGAATATGAGAGGTTAAATTTTCTAGAAATTCTTCAAAAGAAAAATTTAATTTAGATACAAACTCAAACTTATTTTTTATATTTATAAAACTATTTTGTTCAATTGATTTCTGAACAGGTTCATAAAGAGATTCTCTTAGTAATTTTTTGGACTCTAAAATTTGATATATTAAGCTTACGATAGTTTTACGCTCATTTTTTTTCTCTGCTAACTGATTAGGCAAATTATTGTACATTGTAATTTGATGTTGTATACCATGAAGTGAATCAGGTATAAGTTCATCACCCTCTAACTGTTTTTTCTTCACATCCCAAGTTTTAATAGTCTCAAGGTAGGTATTATATTTTTGGAATGGCTCTGATAATTCACTATTTATTTTCTCGATAGTTTCATTATTCTCCTTAATAGAGGATTCCAATGCACTAATTTCATTTAATTTATTAGGAATTTCTTTTTCTAATTCAGTTTTTATCCCTAATATTCTTTCTAAATTGATACTGAACTTAATGATGTTATTTTCAATTTCAAGATTTTCTAAATCTTTACTTATATCCTCATTAAAAGCCTCAATATATTTTGTTAAAACATCAGTTTTTTCTATTACCTTATTTGCAATTAATATTTTGCCTTGGCTTGCTTTGATATTATCTTTCAAAGTATCAATTTGTTTTGAGAATCCAAGTACTTTTGAATTGGCAGATTCCATCTGAATTTTTAAAGCTGATTGCTCTGGAGTTAGGTTTTCACTAGGGCATGAAACTTCATTAGGCTTAATAGATTCATGATCTTGCAGTTCTTGTAGCTTTAATAATCTTTTGTTTTCCAAAAGGTTTCTTACTTTTGGTTGCGATTGAGCTTCGTACTCTTCAATTTCTGAATTTAATTTGTTTAATTTGACTTTCAATGAAAACAATTGATCATTTAATGAGCTTTCTTTTAATTTGATTAATGCTTCAAGATTTGAACAACCATTCTTTTCTTCCTCTGTTAAATAAGAGAATATGACTGAATTCAATTCATGTTGAAATTCATTATCTCCATTATCAGGATTACATAGTTTTTCAAAGTAAGCTTGAGGTATGTAACGTACTCTTTCAGCACTTTCATGATCAATACTAGCATCTAAAGATTTTATATCTTTAGTACCGTTCAACCAAGTTAATGTAGCTTCAAAATCTGATGCAAAGCCACCTTTGCCTTTAAATCGTCCTTCTTTAAGAAAGGAAAAGTAATTACTGCTAGATTTAGAGTTCCCTAACAACGAAATAATATCAGCAAGAGCACTTTTACCACTTCCTTTTTTACCTATAATCGCCACTAGATCATGGCTTAAATTTATTTTAATTCCATCAATCCACTTGTGATTACATACAGCTGTAGGTTTTTTTACAACTTCAATTTGATCAATAAAGTAACTTCCTTTTCCTTTTTTTAATGATTCTTTTTCAGGGATTTCACCCACATAGATACGATTTTGAGGTTCTAAGGTAGCTTGGATTAAACCAGTAAATGTTGGATCGGCTTTAATCCATGTAAAACAATTTCCAATTCTATCTTTATCTGATGTTTTTTCTGAAAAATTATGAGCATCACTACAGTCAAGCAATAAATCATTTACACCATTATCTTGTAATTTTTGTTTAGCTTTATCAAAAGCATCATAAGATTCTGCTGAAGTGAAAATGATATCTGCCTGGTTAATTAGATGTTTTTTAACAGCTATCGAAGCATCAGTCCACTTGAGTTCATCCCATTCTGTTTTTCCAATAGCAATTAAATATTTTCCTTTAAAACAACTTTTATCAAGTGCCTCAAGAATTGAATCCGAATGTAAGTTTAAATTATTAAATCCTTCAATTAGGTCTGACCCATATTGATGTAATTTATCTTGAGAAACTGATGACTTAATTTGTCGTCCCAGATCTTCGACTGATTCTTTTGTAATACTCTGGTGCCACGGTGTTTGTTCTTTTTCTAAAATATATTTAGCTTGTAAACTATTTAAAAATTGAGATTTTATTTTATCCAAAGGTAAGTTTTGTTCATCTGAGAAGATGATATGTAAATTTATGCGATTAAGCTTTTTAAACTCTACACCGGCAAACTCATGTAATCTAAATTCCACTACTGGCAAAATTAAATCAATATTTTTTAATCTTCCTGAATTCTTTTCTTTTAAAACACGTTCATATCCATCAATAAAGAAATAGTCATTAATACCTATAACTTTAAACTCTTCAGGTAAATTTTCTAAATCTGTTAAAAATTTTTCCCAAGTTGCATCATCATTACCACCATATTTATGGTCAAGAGAAGCAGGTGTGTGTACGTGTAAATCCCATTTACGCCATTCTGATCCTTTATTAAACATATTCCCCCCTTAATAAATAATAAATAAGAAATTCAAATCTATGCCACAGCACTTTCATTAAACGCTTCAACAACCCCAAATATGTTGTCAGTATCTGCATCACCGAATACACCATCAATCCCTTCATAATGGATTTGATTGAATGGTGGTTCATAAAGCTGCGAGGCTTCTAATGTTCCCCGAATGGTCAAATGTTCAATCACCATTTCGATAAAACGAATCTGCTTTTCATTGTAAGTTGAGCCTTGCAGATATTTAGAGAAGGCTTGTTGCACCGCTTGACGATCTAAACCGACAAGTGAACGAATAAAGAGAGGTAATGGCTTATCTGTACCAAAGCATTCCTCAAATTTTTCTTTACTCTCAACTTCCTGAGCTTCAAAAACGAATCGTTCAAGCTCACTCAAATCAGTTGGTGTTAACGCTAAGCCACGTTTCAACTTTGCAATGGTGATGTGATCTTCATTTGATTTGATGAAGCTTTCAACTCGTTTACGGTATTGAGCAATGTTTACACCACTGGAAACCACAGGAATATCCACTTCTGTTGCTTCACCAATTTCATCATCAAGCATCGAGTACACAATCGTTGAGGTAGATTTCTCAATCAGCTTCACCAATCCCCGAATGCGTTTACGCATCGACTCCAGCATTGGAACAGTGATGCCTTCCCAATAGGCTTCAGTTTGTATGTCCTGAATTAACTTAATCTGCGCTGCAACCACAGGAATATTTTCTTTAGTTTCCAATTTGGAAGCGATTTCGATGACTTTATTGGCATAAACCTGAATTGCCTTGGTATTTTTTTCCAACACAGCAAGTTCGATGTTATAGCAAAGCATGTCGAACAGCTTGGCTTCTAGTGGTTCAGACTCTAGTTCGTTCGGAAGTTTGGAAATATGTTCTCGTAATGTGCCAATTGCAAGGTCATCCAGATTATCCCAGGCCACATCATTTTTAAAATGTTCAACATGCTCAATTTCAGATTTAACAATGAAGTTGTCTTTATTCATCGACTTCACTTCAGTCTGCAAGCTCTGACGCATTTCTTGCTGTACAGTTTTCATTTCTTCAGTTTGATAATCGGATGAATTAAGCAAACTCAAAACATTCAAACGAGCTTTAAATAGGCGTTGTCCCAATGGTTCTGTGGTTGAAATAGGTGCACCATCAGGATTTTCATTGAAGTATTCAAAATTGGAACAGTAGTCGAAAATATAGAATTCTTTCTTGTCCACTTCAGGGGCAAACAGGTCTTTGCAAAGCCGTGTACCACGCCCAATCATCTGCGTAAATTTCACTTTGGAGCGTACAGCTTTGAAGAAAACAAGGTTGACCACTTCTGGAACATCAATCCCTGTATCGAGCATATCTACGGAAATGGCGATTTGTGGGTCAGCCAGATCTTTTTTACTAAAGCTATCAATCAAACTTTGAGCGTACTTGGTCGAGTGCGTAATCACACGGGCAAACTTGCCGTCATAGTGCGGATAGTTTTTATCAAAGCGTTCTGCAATGAAGTTGGCATGGTTCTGATTGACTGCAAAGATGATAGTTTTACCCAACATATCACCACCTTCGACCTTGATGCCGTTTTCCATCAAGTGTCGCAGCATCTTGTCTACCGTACCTGTATTGAACAACTCTTTGTTGATCTTAGAGGCTTTCACTTCATCAGGAGCATCACCACCATCCCAATCCAACTCATCCCAATGCAGTTTTTCTTCTTCTGAAAGCTCGTCATATTTCACGCCTTCACGCATGAATTTTAAGGGGACTGAAAAGGCTTTCGGTGGCACGAGATAACCATCAGCAATGGCTTGGTTTAAATCGTAGTAATCGGTGGGGACACCACTTTCCAAACCAAACAATGCATAGGTATCACGGTCTACTTCATCGCGTGGCGTAGCCGTCAAACCGACAAGCAGACTGTCAAAGTATTTGAAAATCTCACCAAACTTTTGATACACGCTACGGTGGGCTTCATCGACAATAATCAGGTCAAACATGCCTGTACCGTATTTGCGTGTACCATCCGCATTCATTTCATCAATCAAGCCCATCATGGTCTGATAGGTAGAGAGATAAACCCGTCCATTCTGAGTTTTGCTCTCGACCAGATTGACAGGTGCAGAATCAGGTAGGTTGGCTTTGAAGGCATTGGTGGCTTGTACCACCAGTGAAGTACGATCCGCGAGAAATAGAACTTTCTGCACCACATTGGCTTTCATCAACACATCGACCAAGGCAATCGCGGTACGGGTTTTCCCTGTACCTGTTGCCATGATGAGCAAGCCTGCGCGTTCCTTACGCTGAAATGCTGCAAGCATGGCTTTGATGGCACGAGTTTGGTAGTAACGCTCTACAATACTGGTGTTGATTGGGAAACTACTGAGATCAGGATTGTTTTTACGTCTTTCAATCAGGCGTTTCAGTTCAGCTTGGGTATAGAAGCCATATACCAAACGAGGTGGCCCACCTTGTACATCATTCCAAATACGGGTGCGATAACCATTGGTGTAGAAAATGACAGGGCGTTGACCAGTTTGCTGCTCCAAACAGTCAGCATAGAGTTTTGCCTGTTGCTGACCCACTTCAGGATCAACTGATGTACGTTTCGCTTCTACTAATGCCAAAGGTAAGCCATTGGCATCATACAACACATAATCGACTGAACCTTTACCTGAAGTGCTTGGCATTCCTGTGACTGGAACTTCTTCTCGCGCAGTAATGCCAATTTCCCAACCTGCTTCTTCAAGCAGTAGGTCGATTTTTAGTTTACGGGTTTCACTCTCTTTATAATCTGTATGATCAGGAACTTTGCTATTAGCTAACTTAGCCTGTTCAACTTCCTGACGTTTCTTCGCAATTTCAGCATCGATATCTGCAAGATACTTTTCACGTTCCTCTAGACTTGCTGACAGCTCCAGCAGTTTTTGCTCACGCTCACGTAGAGCTTTATGCAACACCGCAAATTCTTTTTCTTTAGCTTCTGCCTGCTTCTGTAATTGCTCCTGATTTACAGTTCGAGGCTGAGCGTTATCTGCATTAGGAATCAGCTTAGGGTTAAATAGATTAGGCTGAGAACGATCTTTGCTTGGAGAACCATAGGTCCGTTCAAACCAAACATAGATCAGGAACAGATGGCTAATGTGTTTAACGGTTTCTTCGGTCGTTAGTTGTTTGAATTTTTTCCCATGTACCGCACTGTTGCCCACCATGCGGATGTTATCCATCTTGTCCCAAATGTAGGGCGGGATAATTTCCTTAAACTTTACATCGGTGATCAGGCTATATAGGGAGGGATCATAAGGTTGAGTGAGCTTCTTATCGTATTGATACAGCCAGAAGACAAGGTTTTCTAATGAGTTTCGGGCAAACATTAGAGAAGCTTGAGGGGAAATATACACAAGCTTTTCAGCTTCCTTCGCTGTGAGCGCCAGCTTGCTAAAGTCAGGCTCTAAAAACTGAAAGTTGCTCATGTATCCCTCAAAAAAAAATTATTTTAAATATTCGTTATTTCAATACTATAACTTATATTAACTTACTGATTTAATAATTGATTATCTAAAGTATTAGATTAAATTTCAATTAATATAAAAAATACTAAAGAACTATCTATCTTTTCTAGGCACAATTTATTGGCAATAAAGGACTTATAAAATCTGTTTAACTTTTATGGCATAAAAAAATCGAAATTTTAATAACTTTCCATACCACATTGAGACAAAATTTGTTTGATGATAGGTGTAGCTTTGTTCACAAAGTCCTCAACGGAGATAGATTCACCTTCTTCAAGTAGTAATATGTCATTGTGATCATCTTGTTCCTGAAAAGAAATCTTTTTACTTTTTAGTAATGTTTGTAAGTCAATTGAATCTTGCTTATTCATATTCTTGCCTTTAAAACGACGACACCACAAATTTGTAAATGAAGTACTTGCATAAACTTCAAATTCAATTTTGTAATCATATTTTTGGGATTCTAATGTTTTACTATTTAATGAACCTCCAATTGAAGATAAATCGCCCTCATATTTATTAAATTCGGCATCATCGGGGAAAATATCTAGTTTATAATCCCTTAACATTACAATTATTTCACGTACTTTTTGTTCGTAATACTGATAAACAGATTCCTTATTCGCTTCATCTTCAATGCTTTCTAAAATTTTACTATTTTTACGATAAAAATTAACGACTTCCATTTGCATTTTTGAATACTCAGAATATGGATTAAATTTTTCTATAGCAGAAATATAGTCAATTAAATAGGTTAGATAATATTGATCTGCCTGTAATGTTTTTTGCCCAAGTCCTTTTAATATCTGTTTGGATAAATCAAAGTGTTTAATAACCTTAAAATTATGAGGTGGGGATTCAGGCTCTTGAATCACTAATAGAATAAAAATTAATTTTTTATTCTTAGGATTATTTACTTGTGCATGTGAGACATAATCAGCAAAGGGATTATTATTTGTATGATGTTTGATTTTATTTTCAATTACGATGATATGGTCATTCGTTTCGACCCAAAAATCAAGACGTCCGCCTTGTTCAATTCTTTTTTCAAGAATGACTTTTTGAGTATGTATCTGGTATAGAAAGCTCTCACCTATAACATCAAACAGTGCGCTAATAACAAGATCATTTAACTTATGCTCTTCTTGAGTATTTAAAAAGAAAGCAAGAGTCTTAGAGCTTACACTTTCTAAATGACTTACCCCCATAATGTCAATAAAGGACTTCCGTTGTCCTTTATTAAATGGAAGCCTGTTAAAAGCGTCTATAGCTTGTTCAGCCTGGTAGATATTTAAAGTATTCAATGATTCTTTTTCCATATCCTTCGGAATCAGTATCTTTTCATTCATCTACTCATTCCTATTAGAGATTAAACCATGGCTATTTATATTTATCGAAGCATTTTTAGGGATATATACACAAGCTTTTCAGCTTCCTTCGCTGTGAGTGCTAACTTACTAAACTCAGGCTCTAAAAACTGAAAATTGCTCATATATATACCCTCAAATAATTTTATAAAGTTCCGCTAAATGCTTGGTTTTGTAATGATTTAAAAAGCTTATTTGCTGTACCTAATTGAATTTTAAAATATAACTTTAATTCATTCGTTGATTTTATAAATAAATCAAACTTCAACAATACTTCTTTAGCAGGTAGTGGAATCAGTAACTCATATATATCTGAATTACTGATATTTGCTTGTCGCACACCACGGTTATTCTTAGTGATCAAACTTTTAATACTATGTTGACTAAAAAAGTAACGTATATAATTTTTAGAAAATAAATTATTGGTTACTTCAATTTTAGCAACTCGTTGATTCAAATAGTACATTTCATAATCATCAGTGACTTCAGTTATATTTCCATAATCATCCTTTCCAACAGTTCCTGTTAGGCTCATTAATAAATCACCAGATCTTAATTCATATTGAGTAAGTTTTTCAGGTTGCTGAGGAATGATAAAATCAAATTTTTCAGTATTAAAACCAAGCTTATTAGCATTCCCAATTTTAACGACAGGGATGCCAATTGTTGAAAAATCTGAACTAGGAAAAGCATATCCCCCTTGGATTTTTAAAACCTTTTTTGCTGATACTAAATCCCACCCTTTTTGGTTACAAATGGGATCACCAAACATATCAATAAACGTAGACTGTAAAAGCTGATCTAACTTTTCGATCGCTTGTTGACGTTTTTGGCGTAAGTCATCTGCTTTATCCAAAATAGATGCTATTCGGCATTGTTCTTCAAGAGGTGGAAGCGGAATTTTAAAAGACTTTAAAAAATCAGTACTAACACGCTTTTGACCAGCAGCACCACTCATAGCATGTTCACCAACTAATCTAAAGTAATCTGACCATAGAAGATAAAATAGATACTTCGGAGATAATTTTTCTGGATTAGCTCTTAAAACATGAAACTCAGTTGATCCAAATGCAATATCATTATTGATTTGGAATGGTCTTAAACTTTTTCCATTTTCAAAACACGGTGTAATTTTTGCGATCAAAACATCTTCTTTAGAGAAATAGGTAAAACCCTTCTTTACTTCTTCGTAATCTCTGATTTCTTCATTTAATAAAAAACCTTCTTCCGAAACTGATGCCATAGGAACAAATGACACTAGAGTATCCAAAGAAATATCTTTTGGTGGTCGCGGATTTATAGTTGCAACTTCTGCAATTGAGACTAGAGGATAACTCACTTAAGTAACTCCTTAAGCTCATTCATTCCTTTTGAAATATCCTGCTCAAGTAACTCTAGATCAGCCAGAATTTTACTTGGAGTTTCATATTCTACTTGCTCATATACCACTTCCTTATAACGGCTAATCGACAAGTCATAACCATTAGCAACAATATCAGCTTTATCTACAAAGAAGCTTTGCTCAGTTGCTTTACGATCTACTTCAGCCTCTAAATTTTTGAAGCGCTTAATGATATCTGGAATATTATTATTTTCATGCTTATCTTCTAGCTCATTACGCTTATCATCTAGCGAGTAACCATCTGCCTGCATGTCATAGAACCAAACTTTGTCAGTACCGCCTGACATGGTTTTAGTGAAAATCATAATCGCTGTGGAAACGCCCGCATACGGTTTAAACACACCTGAAGGCATAGAGATAATTGCTTCAAGCTTTTGCTCTTCAATGATCTTCTTACGCAAAGTTTTATGAGCAGTAGATGAGCCAAATAAGACACCATCAGGGACAATAACCGCAGCTCGACCACCAGTTTTTAATATGCGTAGGAACAAAGCTAAAAATAGCAGCTCAGTCTTTTTCGTTTTAACAATAGCTTGAATATTCTTAGCACAGGTTGATTCATCTAAACTTCCTTTAAATGGAGGGTTAGCAAGAATCAAACTGAACTGACTTTCAATATGAGAGTGTTCTTCACTCAAAGAATCACGATATTCAATACTTGGATTTTCTACACCATGCAGCATCATGTTCATAGAGCCAATACGAAGCATGGTGCTGTCAAAGTCATAACCAAAGAAGGTTTCTTCGCTAAAGCGTTTAGCAGACTCAGGACTAGCAAAAATCTCAGTGCTGTGATGTTCGTTTAAGTATTCACTGGCTGCAACAAGGAAACCTGCCGTACCACACGCAGGGTCACAGATCGTATCTGTTGGTTTTGGCTGCATCAGTTCAACAATCATTTTGATGATATGTCGAGGAGTACGGAACTGGCCATTTTGACCTGCTGAAGCGATCTTACCGAGCATGTACTCGTAAATATCACCTTTGGTATCTTTGTCATCCATTGGCACTTCAGCCAAGAGATCAACCACTTTAGTTAAAAGTGCAGCATTGGGAATCGTAAAACGAGCATCTTTCATGTGATGACTGTATGTGGTGTCATCCTCATTACCAATGCTTTTTATGAATGGGAAAACTTCATTGGCAATGGTGTCATAAAGCTTCGTTGGATCGCCAAGTGTAATAAATTTAGACCAACGTAAATGATCTTGCTCAGGTGTAAAAATTGGCTTTTCTACAGCAGTTTTTAGACGGTTAGCTTTCTTTTCTTTGGTGATCTGAATTTCATCGAGTCGGCGGATAAACAGCAAATAAGTCATTTGCTCCATGACTTCTAGAGGATTGGAAATACCACCACTCCAAAAAGAGTTCCAAATCTGGTCAATTTTGCTTTTAATTTCGCCTGTAATCACACTGATGACTCTCAAATTTCTTTGAGGGTATTGTGGTAGATTTCAATATGAAAAGCTATGGATAAGGAATGCAAAAAATCTAGGCTTAAAAATAGGACTTTGTCTTCTGCTCATCCAGTAACTTATGCAACCATGCAGGCAAAGAGGACTGATAAAGTAATATCCATTCTTCAGATGTAAGCGTTTTTTCAAGCTTTTTAACTATATTTAAATCAACACTCTCTTTTCCCAAAAAAAGTAATGCTGATATAGCCATTCCTACACGGCTGCCCAATGGATATTGGAAAAATTTACTATTTTTAGTATGCAGCAATCTTACCTGAGTGCCGCCAATCCCAAATTCACGAGAGTTACCTGAAGTGTAAAACACATCCATCACCGGAACTTGAGTACTTAATTTAAGCCGATTTGCGGCCATACCTCCATGAACCTGGATGAGTTCACCATTTTTTTCAGCAATAACTTTGACCACTTCATAAACATCAGGGCTCAGGTGTCGCCCCTTCAACATACGGTTTGGTTCAGGTTTATAATAAATACCGTGCTGAATGCTATTAATCACGCCTTGCTCAGTTAACCGATGAAGCTCCTGATAAACCACTTCAGTCTTTCCATACTGTTCAAACTCGTCCACAGAAAAGACGTGCCCAAGGCGAAATCCTTTTACCCGTTCCTGAACTGCTTTTGCAATATCTAACATAGAAGTCCCAAACAGAATATATAAAAGGTGGTTGAAACCATCAGGTAATTACACAACGTATGTCTTCAACTATCATGTTCGATTTTATGTATTTCTTCTATATTATTGGATTAAACAAAATTTAAGTAAATTAATATTTTTACTAAAATAATTTGGATGCTGGGTGTGCTATTAGGTGCAATATCTTGCACTTAATCTTATAAAAATCCTTGTTAAGTACAGATTTTGGCACTTAACGTCAACTTCGATGATATTTGGCGATTCCATTTAGAAAGAATATATTTAAGTTAGTTTATTGATACTTTAAATTTTAAAAATGAAATTTCATAAAAGTGATAATCCCTCTTACATTGCTGAAGTTGTTGGGCTGCGTTTAAAGCGAGCACGATTAAACCGAGACATGACACAAGTAGAAGTCGCAGACAGAGCCTGGGTTTCAAAAAGGACAGTACTAAAAGCAGAGAAAGGAAATGTTCGAATGGCTGATCTGATAGCTATTCTTCAGGCTTTGGAAATGTTAGATGAGATTGATTCATTTCTGCCCGAGCCTCCTTTATCTCCTATAGAGCTCTTAAAACTAAGAGGAAAAATAAGGAAAAGAGCTTCAGGCAATAATAAAAATAAAACAGATACACCTAATTTAGGTTGGTAGTTTTTAAAATTAGATTGGATTTCTAGTTTATATTTGAATGAAACTAGGGAATCAAATCTTTGGCTGGAATTTGCATAGCTGATGCTATTTCATATAGTTTTTCTACTGTGATATTGACCTCACCACGTTCAATACGTCCCATATAACTACGATCAATTCCACATTGCAATGCGAGTGATTCTTGAGTGATATTTTTCTCTTTTCTTTTGTTGCGGATTGAACAACCAATTACTTTTGATAATTCTGACATTTGGAACAAACTGCTCAAAAAAAAGAAATATCACTAATTGAGGACTAAACATCCACGGACTATAATCCTCTTTTACTTTCTAAAGGTTTCCAAAATGATGAAGTTTAATATTCCATTGGCTGACCAATTTCTTGAAATAATAAAAAATTATGAAATTGAGGATTGGGAAGCCAAATGTTTTTGGGAGATTATTAGACAATCAGATCAGTTGGATTCATCCAATGTTAAAAGCTTACGAGAAGATATGTATGCAGCTATAAAATTATTATCGAAAAATGACTACTTGGTTGCTCAAAGATCGCTATTTAAGAAAAAATCTTACTTATATAGTGAAACTCAAAAAATAAAAGAATTGAGAAAACAGTTGATCAACAATGAAGAAAAAAATCCATTAAATATTCAAAAAAATCAACTAAACAAAGAGTTAAAATTTCTAATAAAACAGGCTGAATTCATTGATGAATTAAGTTTATCTTACCCAGAATTATGCAGTTCAATTAAAAAATATAAAGAAGAGATTGTTTCTCAAATTGATTTTTGCAAAGTGAAAATTAAAACAATAGAAAATATACTCAAGATAGGCTGTGTTGCACAAAGATCTTGATAATTATTTAGTAAAAAATATAACGAAAAAAACATGTCGCCATTTTTTTTTAATTTTTTTTAGATATCTGCCTATTATCAAATCTCACTATTACTTAATTGGTAAATATTATGTCTAAAAAATCTACTAGCAATCACAATGCAGATATTAGTAATGCAAATAAAGGAACATCAGGTACTAATCGTACATATGATCAGAATCAAGGTAACCGTGGTACACAACTAAATCCACAAGTTAAAAAGTAAAAAGTCAGCTAGGTACTTAAAAGTACCTAGCTAAAACCTTTAAAGAAGTTGAATAAATTATGAAATCTGTTGCTTTTCCTTCACAAGGCGATTTATTAAAGTTTTTTTATAATGCTACTGGCCTCATCCCGACAAAAGGTGAAGAAATTTTAGATATTTCTATTAAACCTAAAAGCTTGCATAAAAATCTAAAGCGTTTAGCAGAAGAAAAAGAATGTAACTTCTTAGAAAATTTTAATCATTACAGTGAGGAAATATTCTCTTCACTTTCATCTCTTGTTGTGGAGGACAAATTTAAAAAAATTATTGTAAATCCAATAGTTGACTTATTTGAAGGCTATTTAAGAATAATATTACAAGAGCATACGTTTTTAGATAAAAAACAAAATATAGAAAATCTTATTGAAAGATTCATTGTTGATATTGCACGTCTATGTTTCCCTTCAGAAATTTACTACAAATATCTATTAAATGACTCGTATCCTGAAGCACCCGACTTATTAAGTTGGTTAGACAATTCAGACAAAAATCCTTTAGTCCATGCTATGACTTGGATTTATGATTCCGAAAAAATTACATATCAAACATTTCATCAACTTGATGATGTAGATCAAACTGATAAAGACTTAAATAATGTCAAAAATTGGTTAACTGGAAAAGTTCAACTGCCGAGTACATCTCAAATTCTCAGCACCTTCCATAGAGCTTTTAAAAAACAAAGGATTAATACTAAATTAGCAGATACATATACCCTATTTCTTTTAATCGCTAGATTCCTGACCTACTGCAGTAATATATTGTCATCAACATATGGTGATTCTTTTAAAACACGATATATAGGTTTATTCATACAAGCTTATTCTGCAGTAAAAAGAGATTTTCTCATTTTATTTGAGGAACCTATTAAAGAACTAAATTCAATGAGCTTAGAAGAAAAAGAGTTTTTTTTGACTGAGCTTCTTATTGCTTATGATCAGAGATGTCATAAAAATCTTTTAGAAATGCAGGAAAAGTTTACTGTTAGCCAATTATTAGAACTTTGGATACCTAAAGATAAACCTTATCATTCAGCAACTGTACGCATACATCGGTACTTAGGGTTAACAGGAAAAGCTGAAAAAATAATGAAACCCCTTGAAGAAAATATTGAGAATATGATTCATGGTTATCAGCTTATAAAGGGTTCGGAATCAAATTATGAAGTGTGGTTAGAACAATACAATAGAGTTAATAATGACTCTCTCAGCCCATGGCTTAAAAATTGGGTTGATGCAGTCTTTCTATTTGAACATAAAGAATATTCTCAATCTCTTGAAAATATGCGAAGCGCCTTCGACACAATACGTTATACAGCAGCAAATAAGATGATAGAGTTCTTAGAATCTTATATGATTATCAGTCTTTTAGTAGATAATAAAAGAGGATGGAAAGACTTTAAAAGGGCCTTTAAATGGGGAGTCTTTATGAATAATTTTGGAGATCTTAAACCTTTTTATTTGGTTTCTGAAGAAACAGAAATTAGAAGTATTTTTGAAGAAAAACTGATAGTAATTTCTAAGTTTGAAAATATAAGAGATTTAAAAACTTTAGCTAAATTAGTTTTTCATTTTCCATACTCTTCTACTTAAAATATAAATTTAGTATCCATAGTAAGAATGATGAATCACCTTCCTAAAGTCATTATTTTTGATGCCTTCGGTACACTTGTAAAAATCGGTACAAGCCGATCTCCATATCGCAAGTTAATGAAGTGGCTAAAAGATAATGGTAGAAAACCAAGCACCAAAGATGCAAGTGTTATTATGTCTAATCCTGTTGATATTGCACAATTAGCTATGCTCTTTGGAGAAAATATTCCAACTCAACTTTTGCACGAAATCAACGATGATCTTCTATTTGAGTTAAGTACAATTGAACTTTATAAAGATACGATATCCACATTACAAATATTAAAAGAGCATGGATTTAAAATTGCACTATGTTCTAATGTAGCCATGCCTTACGGAGAGCAACTTAAAAAGCTGCTTCCAAATGTATTTGATGCACTTTTTTTAAGTTATGAGATTGGGGCTATAAAACCTGAAGATTATATCTATGAAGTTATTAAGACCCATTTCAACTGTGAAATGTCAGAAATGCTATTTATTGGAGATCATCCAGTTTTAGATGTTGAAAAACCCATTTCTTTAGGAATGGATGCACGTTTAATTCAACGTCATAACAAGCAACTACTGACGAATGTAATAGGTGATTTAACTTTAACGTAGTAAATCTTTGGCACTAATTTTCAATACAAAAGCAATTTTTATACTTTTTCGAAGCCATCTCTAGGCTCAATTATATTGTTTAATATAGACTGGATATGCAAAATAAAAAATGCACAGTGACATAATCATACCCATTCCCTTATGTCTAAACGCATTGTGCATAAAAATGGGGGCATAAAATTTCTTGGCGTTCCATTTAATATAGCCAGCTATGCCCTATTGACTCATATGATTGCACAGGTGTGTGATCTGGATGTAGGTGATTTTGTCTGGACGGGCGGTGATACGCATTTATATGCCAATCATTTTGAACAGGCCAAACTTCAACTCAGTCGTGAGCCTTTAGGCCTGTGCCAGTTAAAACTGAATCCTGAAGTTAAAGACCTGTTTGATTTCAAATTTGAAGATATTGAAATTGTCGGTTATGAATCGCATCCAGGAATCAAGGCACCAGTTGCAGTTTAATTCCCGTTAAACCCCGGAAAATATTCAAATCCCACTTTGCTTAAAGTGGGATTTTGCATTTTAATAGCAATAATTTTTATCTGTTTTTGAGTATGAGTATGGCATTTCAGGATTTAGAAGTCGTTCATGTCGTGGCAATGGATCAGCAGCGCTGTATTGGTAAGGACAATGACTTGCCTTGGCATATCTCAGCAGATCTCAAACACTTTAAGGAAATCACCCAAGGTGGCGTGATTGTGATGGGCCGTAAAACGCTTGAATCAATGGGCCGTGCGCTGCCTAAACGTGTGAACTGGGTGATTACCCGTGATCCTGACTGGTCTTTTAAAGGCGTCAAAGTCGCGCATACGATTGAAGATGCCTTGACTCAAGCCGTGGCCGATGTGCAGACTTCAGAAAAACCGAATGCTATTTTTATTATTGGCGGTGGTGAAATCTTTAAACAGACTCTGGAGATCGCTGATCGTCTGGAACTGACCCATGTTGAACTGGATGTGCAAGGTCACGCCTACTATCCGGAAATTCCGGCCCAGTTCAAAAAAGTTGCATCAGAACAACATATCGATGACAAAACCGGTATTGCATTTGAGTTCGCAACATACAGAAAATAAAGCCTATTTTCTATAAAAGATTGAACATGCAAGGACAAGACCATTCAGAAAAGCATTGGAGCCTGTGGTTATTAGGGAGTCTGTTTAGTGTATTTGTCCTGTGTTCAAGTCTTTGGCTGAGCCTGATGCTCTGGGTGCAACAACCCTTGGGTAAAATTGGCAGCATCATTCTGATCGGTCTCTGGCTTCTATTTGCCTGTGTGGTCTTGGGCATTTATTTCACCAAGCATCTGATTTCCCGCCAGGTGGATACAGTGCTTTATCTGCTAGCCTTTCTGGTCAGCTTACTGGCTTATTTAAGCATAGAACCTCGTCAGGATCGTGACTGGAATCCTGAAGTTTCCCGACTGCTCTCCTATGAGCAGCAAGGCAATCAAGTCACCTTGCACAATATCCGTAATTTTGACTGGCAAGCAGAGGGTCAATATACCGAACGCTGGGAAAGCCGGAGTTTTGATCTAAACGACATTACCGGGGTAAACATTATTACCTCTTACTGGATGGGACCTAAAATTGCCCATACGCTGGTCAGTTTTGATTTTGCCAATCAGAAACCGCTCGCCTTCTCGATCGAAATTCGCAAAGAAAAGGATGAGAAATTTTCTGCTATTGGTGGCTTCTTCCGAAAATATGAACTGAGTTTGGTCGCCTCAGATGAGAAAGATATTGTATATACGCGTAGCAATATTCGTGGTGAGCAGGTTTACTTTTTTCCGGTCAAAATGCCGCAAGCAGAAGCTCAGGCTCTATTTAAAGAATATCTGCGTAAGGCTGATGAACTGGCCAAAGAACCTAAATGGTATAACACCTTGAGCAGTAACTGCACGACGCTGGTCTTTGATATGGCTCAGGCAGTATCTCAACAACAGCTTCCTTCAGATTACCGCTTGCTGGCTTCTGGGTATTTACCTGATTATTTATATGATTTAAAAGCGCTAGATCAACGCTGGGATATACAAACCTGGTATCAGCGTGCACACGTTAATCCACGAGTTAGAGATACCGGTCAGATTTCCAGTCAGGAGTATTCACAACGCCTGCGTCAGGGCCTACCTGAGCCGAGTTCCAGATAATCTTCTAAGTTATCCAACTTAAAGAAAGATACAAAATCAACTGGCATATATTGCATTTTTTTGTTTATATACAAATAGCTAACTCAGAATTAGAGTCTCTCTCATGCTAAAAAAATTAACAGCAATCATGATTTTAGGTTCAGTCTTTGCTATATCAGGTTGTGAAACCGTACCGAGTACTTCATCAGTCAAAACTGAAAATAATTTACAGCTCCTGCAAAATCGCACCTGGATTGTGAACCAGATTGGTAATACCGAAATTACTACAACACCGATAACACGCAATATTCCAAGTCTGCAATTCGATGCAGCGACTCAACGCGTGTCTGGCGCAGATGGCTGTAACCGTATAATGGGCAGCTACACTGCCGGCAAAGACACCCTTAACTTAAGCCAGATGGCGAGTACCGAAATGGCTTGTCTGGATAATGCAGGTCTGGATCAGAAATTTAAGGAGGCACTGAGCAAAGTGACTCATTATCAGGTCTATGGTAAAACCCTGAAATTAATGGACCGTCATGGCAATTTACTCATTCAGTTAGAAAGTGCAGTACAGCCTCGCTAAGTTTTGACTACAAAAAACCTGTGTCGTGCAGGCTTTATATCTTTCATACTCATATGAACATTCAATAATCAGCACTCTACAATGATGAGGACTTAACCATGCAACAAGCACTATTTGGTGGTGGATGCTTTTGGTGTACCGAAGCAGTATTTTTACAGCTTCAGGGCGTACAGAAGGTCGTCAGCGGCTATGCGGGTGGACAAAATCCTAATCCGACCTATGAGCAAGTCTGCGGCGGTGATACCAATCATGCCGAAGTGATCCTGATCGATTTCGATGAAAATCAGATTACGTATAGTCAGTTGCTCGAAGTCTTTTTCGCAACCCATGATCCAACGACATTAAACCGTCAGGGCAATGATGTCGGCACGCAGTATCGTTCTGTGATTTATTATTTTAATGATGAGCAGAAAGAAACTGCACAGCTCACAATAGACTCATTGAAAGCTGAAGGATTGAATATTGTGACTGAACTTAGCCCTGCACCGACTTTCTACCCTGCTGAAGAATATCACCAGAATTTCTTTGCCAAGAATCCGAATCAGGGCTACTGTAATTTCGCGATTCCGCCCAAGCTGAACAAATTACAACATAAGTTTATGACGCTGCTCAAAACTCATTAATCTGGATGCGGCTTGATCAAATGCCCTCTTAAATTAAGGTAATAAAAAAGCGACTGAGATCAGTCGCTTTTTTCATTGAGAGTAAAAAATTAGTTATCAGTTGCAAAGGCAATATCGCTGAGTCCGGCTCCACTCGCGCGTGACATCACTTGAGCAACGGTGTCATAACGTGATTCTTTATCTGCTTTCAATACGATGGTCGGTTGACGCTGTGCCTGGCTCGCCTCATTGAAACGGGTTTCAAGTTGATCCAGGGTCAGTACATCACCATTCCACGCTACATCACCTTTGGCATTGATGCTGATGGTGACATTTTCAGGTGGCAGGTCAATAATTTCTGCAGTGGTTTGCGGCAAGGTTAATGGAATTGATGGGTTCGCAACGGTCGCTGTCACCAGAAAGATGATCATCAATACCAACATAATGTCGATCAGGGGAATGAGATTCATCTCATTCATGCCTGTATCGTTGTCTTCACCCAATTGAAAAGCCATTAAGCTTGACCTCCAACTAAACTGTCTTGTGTTACTTTCGCATCAGCCTTCTTTGCAGAAGAGTCCTGCTGCAACATGGTATCAATCAATAAGCTATGCGCATGGTCTTGCAGTTCATTGCTTAAAGTACGGTTGACACGTACACAGATGTTATATGCAAGTACTGCAGGAATCGCCACAGCCAGACCCAGACCGGTCATGATCAGCGCTTCACCCACGGGAGTGGCTACTTGTGCCAGACCTGCCTGACCGCTCTTACCCACGGCAACCAGTGCGTGGAAGATCCCCCATACTGTACCGAACAGACCGACAAAGGGTGAAATTGAAGCGATGGTACCCAAGACAGATACACCTTTTTCCGCATTACCTTTTTCTAATGCGATCTGACGCAATAAAGCCTGCTCAGCTACAGCTTTACGTTGTTCAAATGCCAAAGGAGTCATTTTATTTTTCAATTGTCCTAATGCTTTAGATAATTGAGCATAGGCAATCTGTTTAAGTTGGCGAGTGCCCATCAAACGCAGCACAAAAATGGTCCATGTCGCAATCGACATTGCCAATAACACGAAATACAGTGTTTTACTGACTGCATCAGCGTGTTGCCAATAAACTGAAAAGTTCATATTCGAACTCCTAATGGGTTAGCCGTTATTTGGTAATCTGAAAATCGAAAGGCTGTTCCACTCGGGTTGGATAAGCCACACCATTTTCAACATATTTGGTCAGTTGTGCACGACGTACCGCTGATTCAACTTTGCGCGTAACGGCCGGACTACAACTCGAATTTCGTGCGGTCGCAGAGACCACTTTCCCCTGCTCATTTGCAGATACATCCACCACTAATGAACAGGCTGATTTTAATTCTCCTGCCGAGAGCGACACTTTTGGTGCACGCTGCCACGATACGCCGCCGCCAATTGCAACACTTTTCGGTGCTGGCGGTGCAGGTGGAGCCGGCGGTGCGACAGGTGCTGGTGGCGCAACCGGTGCAGGCGCAGGTGCCACTTTTTTAGTTTCAGTCACAACCGCAGGAACCACTGGACTTGGTGCCGGTTTGGCCTCAACTGGCGGTGCAGTAACAGGTTTAGGCGTTTCTGCTTTTTTCACCTGCTCAATTTTTTCTACTTTTTTGGGTGGCGGTGGCAGCGGTTTTTCTACAATTTTAACTTCTTTCGGCTTTGGTGGCTCTTGTTTAGGCTCTGGCGGCTTTGGCTTCGGTGGTAAAGGTTTTGGGGCTTCCTGAAGTTTGACGAAACGAACCTTTTTTAAAGGTTCTTTATCGACCTGTTTCAGTTCAGGTGCTTCCATCTGGCTGACTGCCCATAAGAGACCCACGTGTCCAACCAGAACCGCCGCCAGAATAGAAACGACTTTCTTTTTCATCTGATTTGACGGTGGTGGTGTCATGGGAGCAGCAACTTGACTCATTAAATCTATTTACCTCGAAGAGATGATGCGAAACAAACTATCAAGCTCATCGGTTAGCACAATTAAAGTACGCCAATAATAAATGAGAAGTGTTTTCATTTGCAACTACTAATCCTACTTTTCTCCATTATTTTTGTTTCAAACAAAAAAGGCATACTTAAAGTATGCCTTTTTTAAACAGAGATGCAAGCGCTTATTGGAACACGACAGTTTTATTGCCGTCGACAATCACACGGTCTTCCAGATGCCATCTCACTGCACGTGCCAGCACATTACGTTCAACGTCCTGACCCAGTTCACGCAGCTGTTCCACAGTAAAGTCATGGTTCACACGCTCCACATCCTGCTCGATGATTGGACCCTGATCCAGATCGGCTGTCACATAGTGTGCAGTTGCACCGATCAGTTTTACACCTTTGTCATAAGCCTGTTTGTAAGGATTGGCACCCACGAACGCTGGCAGGAATGAATGGTGAATATTGATCACTTTCATTTCCCATTTACTTACGAACTCTTCATCGAGAATCTGCATATAACGGGCTAATACCAGCAGATCGTTACCCTGCATCAGTTCATCAATCTGTGCATAGGCTTCACGTTTGTTCTCTTTGGTCACCGGAACCACTTCAAACGGAATACCAAAGTTTTCTACTGATTCACGTAGAGTCTCGTGGTTCGATACTACTTTAGTGATTTCACATGGCAGACCGCCGCGTGCATGACGCCATAGCAGTTCAAGCAATGCATGGTCGACTTTAGAAACCAGAATACCGACCTTCTTCACATCACTGACCAGTGCCAGACGCCAGTGCATGCCATAGCGCTCTGCAACATTGCCAGCAAAAGTCTGCAACAGGCTTTCTTTACGGCTTTGCAGATTGTCCAGTTCAAACTCAACACGCATGAAGTAACGTCCGCCCTGCGCTGCTGTCGCGTATTGATCAAGCGCCGTAATGTTGGCACCCTGATGATACAAGAAGCTTGAAACAGCCTGCACGATGCCTGGCTTGTCTTCACAAGTAATCAATAAACGTGCGGTATTAGCAGTCGTCATATTCATGTTGGTTAAGGTCACTAATTAGTTAAATTAAAAAAATAAGCCGAGTATTCTAACGCGTTTCTTAGATATTCTGAATAGTTTGTTCAGATTCAGGCGGTTTAGGCGACGACAGACTGGCAAACAGCTCTGAAGAACCGAACGAGTTAAGTAAGCTTTCATACGTCTGACGGCTTTCACCACGCAGATAAGCACCTTCCAGGAACACCATCTGACGCAGTGCCTGCCAGACCCATTTTTCTTCCAGAGTGTTGGAATCGGTAATATGACCCGACATATACAGGAAGTTGGTCCAGTTGGTCAGCACGATCCAGAGGTTAATGATCAGCGCTTCAATTTCTGAATCGGTCATTTCCATCAGGCCGGCATTTACGAAGGCTTTATAAATTTTTTGTCCCTGCTGCATAACCTGTCCGGCAAAACGAGGATAAAGCTTGCGGAAATCTTCGTTATTTTCTACCAGATGGTATACATCACGGTGCAGAAAACGATAAGCCCAAAGCTGACTGCTTAGTACCTGAAAATAATGAATCTTGTCATTGGCATCCAGAGCACGATCTTCCGGAAGTGCCAGCATTTCCAGCGTCTGATGCTGATACTGCTCCATCAGTTCCTTGATAATTTCATTTTTATTACGGAAGTGATAATACAGGTTACCCGGACTCATGCCGAGTTCAGCAGCAATATGGTTGGTGGTTACAGATCGTTCGCCACGTTCATTAAACAACTGCAAGCTGAGCTGTAAGATACGCTCTTTGGTTTTTAACGTTTTGGTTTGGGACATCCTAAAATAACCATTCAGTTCATGCATTAGTAAGGCTAACACACAAAGTAACTTGACTAATTAGAGTATTTGCTCTAAAAATTAATTAATCGATTTTGAATAATGGTAGTGCGGCATGAACAGTCACACAAAAACAACTTCAATGACACCACATTTTCTTGATAGCCAGCACCTCAATGAAATTCTGGCTCAACAAAAACACGCCTACTTACGCTACCCACTGCCGACTGCAAAGGAACGTATCGATCGTTTAGCTCGGCTTAAGCGTATCTTAGTTAAGTATCAAGATCAATTTGCCGATGCAATTAATCAGGACTATGGTAACCGCTCTGTCGGAGAAACCAAAATTGGCGAGTTACTGACTTGTCTTGAACATATTAAATATTACAGCAAAAACCTGACCAGCTGGATGAAACCATCCAAGCGTCATGTCGGTATTATTCACCAGCCGGCAAAAGCCTGGGTACAGTATCAACCTCTGGGCATGATCGGCATCATCGCACCGTGGAACTACCCTTTATTATTATCCATTGGTCCTCTGATCTGTGCGTTAGCTGCGGGCAACCATGCCATGATCAAAATTTCCAGTTCATCGGCTGCTTTTGGCAAGGTACTGGAAAAAGCCTTAGCTGAAGCCTTTCCTAAAGAACTGGTTGCCGTGGTGAATGGTGGCGGTACGGTATCTGATGCCTTCTGCCGACTGGCTTTTGACAAGATGATTTTTACCGGCTCAACGGCTGTGGGTAAAACCGTGATGGCAGCAGCTGCGGAAAATCTGGTACCTGTGATTCTGGAACTGGGTGGCAAATCCCCTGTACTAGTGCATCCATCCATTGACCTGCGTGATGTAGCTCAGCGTATTGCCGTGGGCAAGCTCTGGAATGCGGGCCAAACCTGCGTGGCACCGGATTATATGTTCCTGCCGCGTGGCAAAACTGCCGAGTTTATCGATCATTTTAAAGCCTGTGTCGAAAGCATGTATCCGGACATCAACCATAATCAGGATTACACCTCGATTATCAATGACAAGCAGTACAATCGTTTGCAAGGTTATCTGGATGATGCCCGTGAGCAAGGCGCGCAGATTATTGAAATCAATCCACGTAATGAATCGCCAGCAGACCTGCGTAAAATTGTACCGACCATCGTGACCAATGTTATGCCAAGCATGCAGATCATGCAGCATGAAATCTTTGGGCCGCTCCTGCCGATCATGGAATATGATCAAATTGACGACGTTATCGACTTTATTAATAGCCGTCCGCGTCCACTTGCATTATACTATTTCGACTTTGATCAGGCGCGTGCTGATTATGTCGCACAGCGTACCCATTCAGGGCATTTCGGGCAAAACACTGTATTAACCCATGTCGCACAGGATGACCTGCCATTTGGTGGTGTCGGTGCTTCCGGTATGGGTAAATATCATGGGCCAGAAGGCTTCTTCAGTTTGTCGCATGAACGGTCTGTAATGTCGAATCCTAAGCTGTATAGCTTGAAATACATTCTGCCTCCGTTTAATAAGCCGATCCATAAGCTGATTTCGAAGACACTTCTTCGATAAATGATCAAGGCATGAGCTATCACACGGGCTCATGCTTCGTTTTAGACAAAATCGCTTGTCTTTTAAGCGCATTTTTGATATAAAACGCCCCTTGAATGAATTCAATCCGTTTATTTTTGACTGGCCATACAGATTTGCTGTTGGCTAAATCAATGGAGTTACACCATGTCTAAGGTTTGCCAAGTTACCGGCAAGCGTCCAGTCGTTGGTAACAACGTCTCACACGCCAACAACAAAACTAAGCGCCGGTTCGAGCCGAACCTGCACCACCACCGTTTCTGGTTAGAAAGCGAAAAACGTTTTGTACGTCTTCGTTTAACCACTAAAGGTATGCGTATTATCGACAAATTGGGCATTGAAAAGGTTGTTGCTGACCTTCGTGCTCAAGGTCAAAAGATCTAAGTAAGGAGTCAGGACAATGCGTGATAAGATTCGCTTAGTTTCTTCAGCTGGTACAGGTTATTTCTATACCACTACTAAGAACAAACGTACTATGCCGGAAAAAATGGAAATCAAAAAATTTGATCCAAAAATCCGTCAACACGTAATCTTCAAAGAAGCTAAAATCAAATAATTTTAGTTTTTTGAAAAAAGCGACCTTCCCGGTCGTTTTTTTTTGCATTTTTTTTATGCGGCTTGATAAACTTTCTGTTTCTTCTGGCATTTTCTGTGCTTATTTCCCATAAAAAACTGAAATTTCATAAAATTTATTTTAAAGGAGTGTTTAGTGCCACATGACGTAGAGCTCATTATCCTGTTAGCTGTCGGTTTTGGCTTAGCCCTGGTTTTTGGCTATATCGCTGCACGTCTACGCCTTCCCCCACTGATTGGTTATCTGGTTGCCGGGATTCTGATTAGCCCGAACACCCCAGGCGTGGTTGGAGATGTGCATCTGGCGAACCAGCTGGCCGAACTTGGCGTCATGTTCCTGATGTTTGGTGTCGGGATGCACTTTTCTCTGAATGACCTGATGCAGGTCAGGCGTATTGCCTTGCCGGGTGCAGTCTTGCAGATTGCAGTCGCGACACTGCTCGGGGTCGGGGTCTCCATGCTCTGGGGCTGGAATTTTGGCTCTGCCCTGATCTTTGGCTTAAGCCTGTCCTGTGCCAGTACCGTCGTGCTTCTCAAAGCCCTGGGTGATCGTGGCCTGCTCGAATCCATTAACGGGAAAATTGCAGTCGGCTGGCTTCTGGTTGAAGATCTGGTTATGGTTCTGGCACTGGTATTATTACCCGCAACTGCAGTACTTCTCGGTGGTCAGGCACTGGAAGGCAGTAGTAGCAATCAGAATGTCTGGATCACCTTAGGCATTACCTTGCTCAAAGTAGCCGGCTTTATTGCTTTCATGCTGATTATTGGTAAACGTTTAGTGCCAATGATCATGCAGGTGGTGGCACGTTTAGGCTCACGTGAGCTATTTACCTTAACCGTCGTAGCTGCAGCCGTATCGATTGCCTTTGGGGCTTATAAGGTCTTTGGCGTATCCATGGCACTCGGTGCGTTCTTTGCCGGGATGGTAGTGAAAGAGTCTGACTTCAGCCACCGTGCCGAAGAAGAAACCTTACCGCTGCGTGAAATCTTCTCGATTCTGTTCTTTGTGTCCGTCGGTATGCTGTTTGATCCGCGTATCCTGATGGATCAGCCACTTCATGTGTTGGCGGTGCTCGGTATTATCATGATTGGTAAAACCATCGCAGCGATGGCACTGGTGCTGTTCTTCCGCTACCCAATCAATACGGCACTCACCGTCGGTGCATCTCTGGCACAAATCGGTGAATTCTCTTTTATTCTGGCCGCACTTGGTGTATCGCTAAATCTATTGTCACTCGATGGGCAAAACCTGATTCTAGCGGGTGCCCTGATTTCGATTACCCTGAACTCGTTTATTTTCTCAGCAGTAGAACCGGTACAAAAATGGATTCGCGAACGTTCGTCTCTAGCACGCTTATTAGAGCGTAGTGGTGATCCGCTTGCGATGCTACCGGATGAAGTCTCACAGGACTATCTGCGCGATCAGGTGGTGATTGTGGGTCATGGTGAAGTCGGTCGTCGAATTACCTTATCTCTAATGGAGCAAGATATTAAGGTAGTCATTGCCGAAGAAAACCGTGAGATCGTAGAGAACTTGCGTAAAAAAGGCATTGCGGCAGTTTCTGGTGTCGCAACTGAACCCGGTGTGTTGATTCAGGCTCACATTCAGCATGCACGTCTATTGGTGATCTCACCGATGGATATTATTGATATCCATAAAATCGTGGATATTGCCAAGACCCTAAACCCTGCTATTCAGATCCTGCTGTGTGCGGAAAGCAAGGAAGAAGCTGAAGTGATTCGCCGTGACAATATTGGCGAGGTGTACTATGCCAAAGAGGAAATGGCGAGAAATATGAGCAATCATATTTTGAACCAGATCGAAATTGCGCATAACCATCCACCTACGCATTATTCAGGCTAATTTCTTAAAGAAGTTGTCAAAATTGACAACTTCTTTTTTTATTGATTGGACTGGAATTTATCACATCGGCAAACCATAAAATTTCAGATTACTTTTCTGTTTAATAGACTTAATTTTTTTCTCTTATTCTCTATTTTTTTCATTTTATAAACACAAAAAAAGCACACTTCAAGTGTGCTTTCCTGCTCGCCAGGGTAGGCAATTTAGCTCATATATTTGGGCTCTTCATCCACAACTTCAGCTTGCCATTCATTGACCTGCTGTTCCAGCAAACCATATAAAGCAGCCTGAATCATGTGTTGTGCAATCACAGGCGTTTGATCACCCAACAGAGCTTTCACCTCGTCATTAAACTGAATCATGACTAATGGCTGTTTTTTTGAGCCCGCATTACGTAATGCCAACGCGCCACCTTCAAGTTGAACGAGTTCCAGAATCGCGTCTTGATTACCAAATAAATCTTTCAACTGTTCTATAGACATATATCCTCCATGTTCAACATGGTGGCAAAGAGCGATTGCACTTTGCATCATTAGAGTAATTGATATAGGGTTAATAATCGCAATTTCAAGTACAGCTGATCAGATTAAAATTCAACCATCTCATTACGAAAACCATCAATAAGCTGCGTCAGGTCACGATGCCATTCTCGTAATATAGCAGTATCAGGTAACCAGGCTTGTGGTGTCTGTGTGACTTTAATGATGAGATTTGAAGAAGTTTCGTCTTCGGGTTGTGGCGAACTTGGCTCTGGCGCATATTGGCAGAGACGGTAAGCACGTTTCAGTTCAGCAAGAAAACCATCTTTGGATAAATGCTGTAATACGGTCACTTCAGGTGATACCTGCCCCTTAGCCGCCATAAGCTCTTCAATCGATTTCAGCGTCGGGCTCAGGTCATTCAGACGGTAATAGCGTACCAGTTCCTGCAAAAAGGCCAGCAGCGCCCCATGCAGATGGAATACGGCAGCTTCACGATGAGCTTGTGCCTGCTGCACATGATCAGTCTGTTCAGCCTGCTGACAGGCCATACGGGCGAAATAAAGTTTTTGATTGGTACGGTCCGCATGATAGCGAGCAACTCGTGTCATCGAGATTTCCTAAGCATTAAAACAAATTTTGGCTCTTATAAAGTAAAACGTCCGCTCGCATTACGCAATGCAAGATTGTCTACGCTGTCGATCTATTCTGCATGATCTTGATACTTCAGACTGCTGATATTAACCCTTCAGTAAAAATCTAGGCCTTTTTAAAGGCAAAAAAAAGAGCATCATACATGCTCTTTTTTATCAGCTGTTATTTAAGCCTGTGGCTTTTCTTCAGCTTGCTTCACACGAATCCCCTGACCATGCAGGCGCAGTGTATTTAAACCTTTAATCGCTTTAACAGCTTCACGGCCATGTGGCATTTCTACAAAGGCAAAACCTTTAGACTTGCCTGTTTCTGCATCCATGACCAGCGTACAAGACTCAACAGTACCATATTGCTGAAACAGGGTCAGCAATTCAGCTTCTGTTACAGTGCGCGCCAAGTTACGAACTAAAATTTTCATCGGATAACCTTAAGAAGATAGGCAAAAATAATCAAAAAGCACGTGCCTACTCTACTTTTTGCGTCAAACCCAGAAGGGATAGTTTAATCGAGATCAATCCCAAAATCTAAATTAATCGACTGGCGCTCAATTAAAGCACTTTTCACAGTCTGTTGACGGGTTTTGTAATGAGTTTCTGTGACACATAAATTGCGGGTCAAATCATTGAGAAAATAGCTTTCAATTTTACGCCCCTGCTCATCTACCGTTTCACGCGCCCAGTGATTCAGGTTTTGCTTGGTCAGAATCAGTTCATTCTGTGCACGAGTCAGCGCCACATACAATACACGCCGCTCTTCCTCGACATCATCAAAATCCCCTTGCGCCCGTGCATGCGGATATTGTCCCGGCGTAACATTAGCCACATAACAGACTTTCTGTTCCGTACCCTTGGCCGAGTGAATGGTAATGAGGGTCACCACATCCGTATCCGACTGGCGTTCAATTTCGGAAATAGAGACCGGATCAAGCACATACTCTTCCAGAAACTCACTCACTTGAGCATGCTTGGAAGCCAGCTGTTTTACCAATTCAAAATCTCCCTGACGGCGATTCCAGTCTTTTTTATAGTTCTCGGCCAGTTGTGCTTCAATGGCTTGGACTGCCAGACCAACACAGGCCTGTACTTCGGTTTTGAGTACCGCCATTTGCTTCATAATCAGAATGGTTTCCAGTGGAATCTTGCCAAATTTTTCTAGCTTGTCGGCAATGATATCCATCTCTGGCTCAGCTAAAAGCTGCTGAGACAGCTTACTCGCCCCGACATCACCCACACCATTCCACAACGTTAAAAAACGCATCCAGGCAATATCATCCAGAGGATTCGCCACCACACGCAACAGGCTGAGCAGATCTTTCACATGTGCAGTTTCTAACAGTTTCATCCCGCCGATGAATCGATACGGAACATTGGCCGCGATGCAGGCTGCTTCAATATGTCGCGCTGCATAACTGGAACGTACCAGCACCATATGATCGGACCATTTGCTGCCTTGCATATAATGGCGCTCTTTAATATCAATCGCGATCCATTTCGCTTCATCAAACTCGTTCGGGAAAATGTGCATCTTTGGCTTGATACCTTCACCACGATGCGCATCCAGACGCTTGTCATATTTGATTTCGGACTGATCCAGCAGCCAGTTAGATAGATCCAGAATTTCCTGAGTTGAGCGGTAATTCTTTTCTAGTTTAAAAATTTTTGCATCCGGTACCCGTTCCTTGAAATGGTGAATATTTTCAAAATCAGCACCACGGAAACCATAAATCGACTGTGCATCATCGCCAACACAAAACAGACTGATCTGATCTTTTAGCGGTTCCAGCAATGCCCATTGCAATGGATTAGTATCCTGCATTTCATCCACCAGCATATGCCGACAAATTGAGGACACATATTCCACTAGCCCTTCAGACTGTGCCAAAGCAGTCGCCACCACAGCGAGGATATCATCATAATCCAGAAAGCTACGCGCACACTTACGCGCTTCATATTCCTTCATAATGTCGGCAATCTGGTCTTTGAGTGCCAGATATTCTGGCATCTGCTTTTCCAAAGCCAGACTCAGTTTCTGCCGGGTGTTCCGAGCAAAGGAATACAAATCACATAATTCCTGAGGCTTAGGCAAATGATTGGGGTTCTTCTTGTCATCACGACCGCGAATCAGGCGGAACATCATCAGCTGATCATCACGATCAATAATCGAAAACTGTTCCAGTCCAAAAGCCTTTGGAATCCGGCGCAGCAGATACATACAGAAGGTATGAAACGTTGATGCACGTAAGCCTTTGGCCTGTTCACCGAGTGCCAGTTCCACCCGTGCCACGATTTCACTCGCCGCACGACGTGTAAAGGTCAGAATCTGAATTTGATTCGCTGGTACGCCCTGTTCAATCAAGTAAGCTGCACGTGCCACGATGGTCTTGGTCTTGCCACAGCCTGCCCCAGCCAAAACCAAACTGTGCTTTGCTTCTGTTGTCGCAGCTTGCTTTTGTTGCGGATTTAATTCATCTATCAGGGAGGCTAAACTCATAGTGTCTCAATGTACTAGGGAGAAAGATAGTTTAACAGAGCAGGCTAGATTCTGGGTGTTCTGCTGTTATTTTCCTTTTGATTTATTGTAGAACTCTTTTTTTGTTTCATGCATTTAAATACAACTAAGTTGATGTTTTACATTTGATTTTATAAGTTAAATATTGGTATAAAAATTGCTCAATAAATCTCGTATTTTTTAATAAAAACAAGGATGCTGCAACTTGCATACAACCTATAAAACACTCAGCGCTTTGATCATGAGCTTTGGCATGTATTCAAATTTACATGCAGAAACAGTTTCTATAGAAATGACACCCGAAGTCTGCTTAAAAGACCTTGAATATACCGCCCACCTCATCCTTGAAAATGATGCAGGGATTATTGCCAAAAGATGGACCACCTACCCTGAACAGATTCAACAGATTTTCAATCAACAAAAAGAAAAACTTCAGGGTGTAAAAACCGTTGTGGAGTGTCAAAAAATTATTCGACCTTTCATGAAATCCATTCGAAATGGTCATTTAGGTATTAGTATTCATCCAGATGCACAAGCAGCACAACAGCAATCTTCAGACACGCAAGTACCAATTGAAGTGATAACAGAAAATAAAGCTGAGAGAGTTACCACAAAAAAACTATCTGATTCCACCACCTTACTAACCATTTTATCTTTTGACTATGCTCTGTATGAAAAAATTCAGCAGGTGGTATCCAGTAATCAAGATAATCTTTTAAAAGCACCGTATTTGATTATTGACTTGCGTAACAATGATGGCGGCAGTGACCAAACAGCTGAAGTATTATATAAGATTTTAGGGGAAGCGAAGTACTGGAATACCTCTCCACAAATTTATGCCTCCTCTACCAATATTGACGGATGGGAAGCATACAAAAGCTTTTTAACAGATGAAGATTCACTGACTCATCTCAATAAAACAATTAAAAAAATGCGTGAACAGCAAAATCAATGGGTCAGTATGAGTTCATACAAAGAATCGCAAGAGGTGGTTACAAGCAAAGATATTTTAGCAACACCGCAAAAGGTGGTAATCTTGATCGATAAAAATTGCGGTAGCTCATGCGAACAATTTGTATTAACTGCGCAGCAAAATCCTCGTGTGGTCACGATGGGGCGGCCAACCTATGGCGCTCTTGATGCCTCAAATGTGATGGAAAAGACCTCGCCTTCCAAGCAACTTCAAATTTACTATGCATCAACCTATATTCACCGCCCTGCAGGTAAAGAAATTGACGGCGTTGGCATCCCGCCAGCCATCAAACTACCAAAACCACAAAACCAAGCTGAATATAGTGCCGAAATTCAACTTGCACAGCGTTATTTAGAACAAGGTCTATAATGACTATGATGTCTAGCTTTTAAACCTATTGTACTAAATCCAAATCAGCACAAACTTTCGAAACTGCTAATTGCAGATTTACTTCTGCATTTTTTAAGGCTTCTTCTAAAGGACAATCTGGTGGATTATTACCAATAATCTGGCTAAATCCTGATTCAAACAGATCCTCAATTCCTTCACCGACTAGACCCGCAAAAGCAATCACAGGTTTATTCAATTGTTTGGCCACTTGTGCCACCCCAAATGGTGTTTTACCGAATTTGGTTTGAAAATCAATTTTACCTTCACCAGTCAGGACATAATCTGCCTGAGCTATTTTCTCGCTCAATTGAACCTGTTCAATCATCAGTTCCACCCCGGAACGAATAGAGGCAGCGGTGAATGCCATTAAACCAAAACCCAGTCCACCGGCTGCACCCGCACCTGCAACATGACGATGATCATGGCCAATCTGCCTAGCGGCTACATCGGCAAAATGACCAAGGTTTTGATCCAGCTGCTTGACCATTTCCGACATTGCCCCTTTCTGTGGGCCAAAGATTATCGATGCACCATGTGGTCCACACAGCGGATTATTGACATCTGATGCAATGATTATTTCAGTATCTGCTAAACGTGGATCCAGTCCAGATAAATCCATTGATTTGACCAGATCTAAGTTTCCACCACAGACCTGAATTGGCTCACCTACATGATTTAAAAACCGCACGCCCAGTGCCTGAGCCATCCCTGCACCAGCATCATTGGTAATACTGCCACCCAGCCCAATGATGATTTTTTTCACTCCCAGATCCAATGCCTGTTTAATCATCTCTCCTGTGCCATAGGTTGACGTGAACATCGGATTACGCTGTGAAGGTGGTAATAAATGAATGCCATTGGCCTTGGCCATTTCAATCACGGCGGTTTGACCTGCGTCCATTAAACCCCAATAGGTATGAATACGTTGCTCAAACAGTGGCCCGGTCACTTCACATGGAATTTGCTGTCCCCTTAGGCTTGAAATTAGCGCATCGACAGCTCCTTCACCACCATCAGCCATCGGTACCTGTATGATACAGGCATCCGGAATGACTTTCTGGATACCCCGCTGCATTGCTCCACATGCCTGTTGAGCACTCATACTTTCTTTAAAGGCATCTGGTGCAAGAACAAAGATTTTTGACATATAGCGACGATCACTCTTTTTGGTATCTCTACAGTATCAAAAAGAGTGTATATAATGCTCTTAAAACAAAGGATTAAACCTTAGATGAACTTTTCGGAACCTCACGGCGAACATAGGAAGCAAGCATCAGGTAGTTAATACCCTGAAATAAAATATCAACGGCTAGAAACAAGCCCAACACCCAGAACGGAGCATCTGGTGTCCGCAAGATCATGATTCCGGCCAGGAGAGTCAGTATGCCGGAAAACAGGATCCAGCCCCATCCCGCCATTGGCCGGAATACAAAGGCATTTATTAAGCGGATGACTCCTGCAATAATCAGGATAATGGCCAGAACATTGGTTAGAACGATCGCGGTTTGCACGGGTGTGGTAAAAGCAAAATATCCGGCGACTAAATACAGCAGGCCAAATAAGGCCCAGAACCAGCGCATACCGCCCTCAAAAATCTTGAAGGATGCGATAATATGTAAGACCCCACCGACCATCATCAGCACGCCAAATATAAATACTGCAGATAAGGTTGCCACAGGTAAGGTCGCCAATAAGATCAAACCAAAAATAACCAGCAAGATACCAAAGAGCAGATACCATTTCCGGTTTCGATGTAAGGAATCGAATACAAGGTCATTACCTACTGTTTTCATTTTTATTCTTCTTGATGCTGTTCGTTTAATTTATCTTAAGCGATTTAATTGACCATACTGTATAAAAAATGCAACTTTCATGTCATGACTTCAAGCTGGCAACAGCTATGGGGTCAGTGACAAGGAGGTTGTTATTCTTTCCACCCAAGTTCAATGGCTGTGATCGCATTAATTAATGTCTGCTCTAAAGCATCTGGCATTTTGCTGGTCGTTTGAGAAGTGGGAATATGACCTGCCATCAGCTCTGCTTTGGCTTGCGGAAACAAAGGTTGCTGATCTGGAAATGCATAACCCACCGGATAAAGCGGCTGTCCTGTCGCTAAATCATATTTGTCCGAGGCCCCAAAAGCATGCAGCAACTCATGTACCAAGACAATTTTATTCTGTTCAGCCTGTTTTTTGGAGGCAAATAAATTGACTGATCCAATCCGGCCTTTTTGCAAGGCAGTTGAATGCCTTAATTGCTTGGTTTGTGCAGGATCATAATAATTTAAATATAAAGTCACACTAGGTGAACCATCAGTACTTTGATGCTGTTTCCAGGCATAAAAACGGAATTTCAAACTCCATAAAACGGTATCGATGAGTGAGGCCTGCTCCGGCACTTTAGGCGGCAATTCTTTAAGTTCACGCCCCAGATTAAAATAAAAATAAGTGGGCTGTCCACGGTACTGCTGGGCCGCTTTTTCCAGATATTCTTGTGTTCCTTTTAGATCCTGAGCAGACAATTGCTGGATATATTGCTGTGTGGTCGCCAATCCATCTGCATTGATCGGATGCAACAGAACAAAGATTGGTTTGTTCCAGTCCTGATTCTGATCTCGATAAGCATTTACTGCCACCACAAACAAAATCATCAATAAAATCAGGATTCGGATCTTTTTCCACATATGAACACGCCAATAGAGAGTTAATTTAAATTTTATTTTTGTTTCGTTTTTTGATCTTCAGAGCGCAGATATAAAACACAGCTCAAAGTAACCAGTGACATAATAATCACCAGAATAATCATTATCCCTCGATCCATAGGAATGCCCATTTCATTAATCTTTTCAAGCATGAAATAGAGGATAGATCCTAATCCGATACTTAAGAACAGGAATTTATCTAACCAAGTCATGCATGATTCCTATTTTAATCTTTTATTATTTAACGCCTAGAATATCCTAGAATTATCTTGATCAAAAATACTTAGTCATAAAAAAATGCCGACTTTCGTCAGCATTTTCTTGATGTCTTATAGCTTAGGCTTCAACCCATTTGCCATCCTGATAAACCAGCGACCATTTGGTTTGCTTGCCTTCAGGGGTTTCTGAACCAATGTATTGAGACTGGTTCTTACGGCTGAATTTCACCAAGGCTGGATTTCCTTCAGGATCCACATCTGGCGCCTGCAGAATAAACTGATATTTTGGATCCAGCTGATCCGCCACAGTACGCAGCTCTGCCACCTTCGGTGCACGAGTTTCACGGACTTTCGGGAACTTGCTGGCTGCCAGGAACAGACCGGCTGCGCCATCACGCAGAACAAAGAAATCGTCATGCTTGGTTGAACGCAGGTGTTCCATCTTGATCGGATCAACACGTGGAGGCGCAGGTTGACCATTCTTCAGGACTTTACGGGTATTCTCACAACTGGTGCAGGCAAAATATGGACCAAAACGGCCAGTTTTCAGCTGCATTTCACCATCACATTTATCACATGGAATGGTTGGGCCATCATAACCCTTAATCTTGAATTCGCCTTCTTCCAGCTCATAACCTGTACAGTCCGGGTTATTACCACAGATATGCAGTTTACGGCCGCCATCAATCACATAGCTGTCCATTGCAGTGCCACAGACTGGACAACGTTTTTTCGACATCAGGTCAGCAGTTTCTGCTGCATCATCATCAGACAGTGCAGCCAGAGATTCAACCGGAGTCAGGTTCAATGTACCTTTACAACGTTCTTTCGGTGGCAAGTTATAACCCGAACAGCCCAGGAATACGCCTGTTGTACCGGTACGGATCTGCATCGGACGGTCACATTCTTTACAATGGACTGCTTCAACTTCGACAGGCTGATTGCGGCGCATGCCGTTTTCACCCTGAGCATTGGTCAGACGTTTTTTGAAGTCACCATAGAAGCTATCTAACAGATCTTTCCAGTTACGCTCACCATCTGCCACTTTATCCAGCTGACCTTCAAGGTCTGCAGTAAAGTCATAGTTCATCAGGTTATTGAAGCTTTCATCCAGACGATCGGTGACGATCTCACCCATCTTCTCAGCAAAGAGACGACGGTTCTCCAGTTTTACGTAACCACGATCCTGAATGGTCGAGATAATGGCAGCATAAGTCGAAGGACGACCAATACCTTTTTTCTCAAGCTCTTTGACTAAAGATGCTTCAGTAAAACGTGCCGGTGGTTTGGTAAAATGTTGAGATGGATCTAGTTTTTCCAGCTTCAGCACTTCACCAACTTTCACAGCAGGCAACAGTACATCATCATCAGATTTGTTCTGGCCACGAACTTTGGTGAAACCATCAAATACCAGAGTACGACCTTTGGCTTTCAGTTCAACACCATTCGCATCCACTAAAATAGTCGATGATAAATATTCTGCTGGTGTCATCTGACAAGCTACAAATTGACGCCAGATCAGGTCATACAGACGCTGTGCATCACGTTCCACTCCAGCCAGACTATCGCCTTTCAATGCCACATTGGATGGACGAATGGCCTCATGGGCTTCCTGCGCACCAGCTTTATTACCATAACGGTTCGGCTTGGCTGGCAGATATTTCTCGCCATATTCAGACTCGATATGACCACGCACCATATTGACTGCATCATCACTCAGGAAGGTGGAGTCAGTACGCATATAGGTAATGAAACCAGCTTCATACAGGCGCTGTGCCAGCATCATGGTTTTCTTCACCGAGAAACCTAGACGGGTACTTGCGGCCTGTTGCAAGGTAGACGTGATATACGGCGCGCTTGGATTCACCTTGGTCGGCTTATCTTCACGGCTAATAACTTTATATTCAGCGTCTTTAATCAGATTCAGTAAAGCATCTGTTTCAGCTTTATTATGCAGCTTTAAAGTCTTGCCATTTTGCTTGACCGCTTCCAGACGAATATCATCTTTCTTGGATTTGGTATCTGCAAAAACCTGCCAGTATTCTTCAGGAATGAACTTACGAATTTCACGTTCGCGTTCCACGACCAGCTTTACAGCGACAGACTGTACACGCCCCGCAGACAGACCACGGGCAATTTTTTCCCATAGCAGTGGCGAAATCATGAAGCCGACGACACGATCCAGGAAACGGCGTGCCTGCTGGGCATTGACCTTATTGGTATCTAGACGTGAGGGCTGTTTAAACGCTTCCTGAATGGCATTTTTGGTAATTTCGTTAAAGACCACACGTTGATAGCGTGAATCATCGCCGCCGATCACTTCTTTTAAATGCCAGGCAATCGCTTCCCCTTCACGGTCCAAATCCGTTGCGAGATACACTTCATCGACTTGCGATGCCAGTTTTTTCAGTTCAGCGACTACGCCTTCCTTGCCCGGAAGGACTTCATATTTGGCTTTCCAGTCATGTTCTGGATCGACACCCATCCGGTTAATCAACGCCTGCTGTGATTTTTCCGCTTTTTCTGCTTCAGTCAGCTTGGTTCGGGTCACCGGTTTTTTCTCTGCAGTTTTCGCAGAGCCGCCCGTCGGCAAGTCACGCACATGACCCACCGAGGATTTCACGATGTAGTTTGAACCGAGATACTTGTTGATTGTTTTCGCTTTTGCAGGCGACTCCACAATCACCAAGGCACGTTTACTTCCAGCGTCGGAAGACTTCGCCGTGCTGCTTTTTGATGTGGACCGAGGAGCGTTCGCCATATTAACCGTTTAATCCTGTTTATTTCTAAAATTAAAGTTCAGCCAAAGAATGTAATAGTGCCTTGATGTCATCAAGTTGTGTGGCTCTAAGATCAGATTCTTCATCCCAATAGAGTCCTACACAGTTTGCCTGCATATCAATAGCATAAATGCCCTTTAATGCAATGGGAAAATCTTTAAATTTGTCATCCCCATGCACCAGTTCAAGTTTGTTATCAACCACGCGGGCACGCATCAGCGGTAAACGGGCATCTGGAAGCAGCACACTGTAATAGGCCACCATACTGGCACGACTTTCAGTCGCCTTGGGAATATTGGTCCAGTCCGGCGCAACCACCAGACGTGGATGTAAGCCCATCTTGCGGGCTTTATCACGCATGAGTCCTAATGCCTTTTCTCTAGGACTCACACGCAGACCAAAAATAGACCCCAGTACGAAAACGATGATGACAACTGCCACCCAGATTCCGGTATTTTCCATAGTTCAACCTTTATGTTCTTATATTAGATTTGCATAAGCCCGCTATAAAAGGCAAGCACCGCTGGATAAATTTAATTTCCCAGCAGCTGCGGACTATAAATAATTTCCCGTTTATTTAACTGTATTAGCTGATGTTTGATGAGTAAATCGAGTGATTCTCGTACCTCTTCCTTAGGCACGCATCGCTCTAGTAACGCCTCGAAACTGGCAATAAATTTAGGCCGACGTTCTGCAAAAACATTGAGATAAGGCATCAGGCGCAGACGTAAATGACTTAATTTTCTTTCAGTCACTTCATCTTGAGTTTCGACGGTTTCGACGGTTTCGACGGTTTCGACGGTTTCGACGGTTTCGACGGTTTCGACGGTTTCGACGGTTTCGACGGTAGCTAAATGCTGTTTATAAAATTTTTCAATTGCTGCAGTCTGATATTGAAGCTTACCAGACTGATTTTTAATAATTTTTATTCTAATTAATTCATCTACTAAAAGCTGAGCATATTTTTCTTCCACTTTTAAATTGGCTTTAAGCGAGTTGATTAAAGTTTCTACTTTTGCAGGCTTAGAAAAGTTACTTCTCACTAAATTGGAGCAGTATTGAAAAATCAGCTTTTGAATGTCTATTTCTGCTTTTATTTGCTGAGCAATATTTGGATTGACTAATGGTTTAGCTGAAATAACTTTAGCCTGAAATTTCGCAATTTTAAGTAAGTCCGCCACATATTCCATAGAAAAGTCATTCGACATAATCTCGAAGCAAACTTCAGAGCTTTTATATTGGGTAGAAAGCTGTCCAGCAATAAAACATAGGCCAAAATCAGCAGCGTCTTTACCTATTTTAGGCATCTTCAGGACTTTTAGTTTTCCTGCACTGATTGCAGGTGCAAGCCTGACGACACCATCCAGACTAAACCCCATGGGCGTTTTGGCATAGACCAGATAAACATATTGATATTGGGCAAGATATTGAAGGAGCTCTGTTTCAGTTTTAGGTAAGTTTTCAATATCCAATAAAAGTATTTTTTTCATATGCCCTCATGAGATTATTCTAATTTAGAAACATCTCATGACTATATAACACTTCGTGACCATTCCAATAAATATATCCTTTTTCAATCAACTCTTTAAGTAAAAGACGGACATCGGATTTTGGAAATAACTGCTCGAGCAAATCACGTAATTCATAAATATCTTTAGGCTTATTTCCCTGTAATTCGCGCAGCTTGCGTGCAACTTCGAGCTGTACCGGATCAATTTTATTAAAGTTTTTGAACAGGCCTTGCTGGGCAGACTGGATTAGAGATTGAGCAGGTTCAACAACAGGCTCTTCAGGATTAAGCTTCGAGATCACCTGATTCAAAGCTGGTTTTTCAATGGGTACATGTTCATTGAGATCCAGCTGCACCCACTGTTTCAGCACTTTTTTACGGAAACTGATTTGCTCGTCATAACGTTTGACTATTTTCAGATTAATCAGCATGCCAACTACATGCTGGGCTTTGCCTGGTAAAACTTGCAGAATATTGGTGACAGAATTTTTTAAGGTTTCGAGCGTGGTCGGTTTACCACTCATCTTGCCGAGCGCATCACAATATTTTTTCACCAGCTGCAAAGCCGGTTTAGCTTTAATGGCTTCAATACTTGGCAACTGGATTTTGGGTTTATCTTGAGTCTCTGTTGATGCATCCTCTGGCAACACCTGAATCAGGCTGCAATCAATATCTGAAGCCTGTAGCATCTGCATTAGCATTTCACTGCTATCCATCGCAGAGATCAGCTCGACCTGAGTATCTGCTTCCAGCAAAGCCATCAACTGGCCCACAATCACGGCATATTCATATTCCTTATGCTCTGCTTCCGGGACATCCAGAATGATAATTTGTCCACTGCTGATCCAGCTCGCCAACTCAGTCAGTTCTTCTAGAGCAAACTCGAATTTTCCGGCACAGTTAAACAAATACAAGGTCGGATAATGTTCAACAATGTCACGTAACAGTTTGGCTGTAGGAAAGTTATTTTCGAGATCAAGAAGGACAACTTTTTGGCGCATAAGGCAAGATTAAAAACTGAGCTAGAAAAATACTATTAGAGTAGGAAGTGTGTGAAAGGTCAAATAGTTTCCTCCTTCCATGACGATATTTAGATTTTAAAGATCATCTTGGACGAAGTAAAAGTGGCGACTTGGTTTAGGTTTATCGAGCTTCACCTGCTTAAAAGAAAACCCTCACGACTGGAGGGCTTTCTTTTTGTTTTCTTTTTAAAAATTATTTGTAAATTAATAATGCGGTGGACGGTTGGTGACCGGATCAAAAGCATCAATCCCTTCGGACAAATCTGCAGACTCAACACGTTGATATAACAACTGCATTTGTTTTTTTAAATCGGCAATTTCCAGATTCTGGCGAGTGACCTGCTGATTCAGCTGTTCAACTAAATCATCTAAAAATGCAATTCGCACTTGCAAATCTTCAATGGGTGCGGAAAATGACGCCTGATCATTTAGATTTTGTTGTTTAGTCATTTTAAGTCCTCATTTGGGATTTCAGGAAACATTAACATTATGGCCTATATTACTTTAAGGGATGTCCAACTGGCATTTGGCGGACCTGCCTTGCTCGACGGCGCCAACTTTAATTTGGAACGCGGTGAACGAGTATGTTTGATTGGCCGTAATGGTGAGGGTAAGTCTACCTTACTTAAACTGATTGAAGGAAGTTTACTCCCGGATAGTGGTGAAGTTTCGTTACAAAATGGCATCACCATTTCCATGCTGGCCCAAGACGTGCCAATGGATTCCGGCAAGGTTGCAGATATTGTTGCCGACGGCGCTGGTGAAGCTTCAGAAGTGTTGCGTGCCTATCATGAAGCCAGTGAAGCCTGTGTGCTGGGCGATATGGAAGCCTGTGATCGCATGGGACATTTGCAGCATCAGATGGATCAGCTGGATGGCTGGGCTTTGGAAACTAAGGTCAACTCAATCCTGAGTAAAATGGGACTGGATCCTGAAGCGGATCTGGCCGATTTATCCGGTGGTCGTAAACGCCGTGTCCTGTTGGCACGTGCCCTGCTCACCCAACCTGATGTGCTGTTACTCGACGAACCGACCAACCATCTGGATGTCGAAAGTATCGAGTGGCTGGAAAAATTCCTGCTCGAGCAGAACAACCTGACCTTACTGTTTATTTCGCATGACCGTGCCTTTGTGGACAGTATTGCGACCCGTATTGTCGAGCTGGACCGTGGTATTTTGCGTAGCTATGAAGGCAACTATTCACGCTACCTCGACCTGAAAGCTCAGCAGCTGGAAGCAGAAGAAAAACAGAATGCCCTGTTCGAGAAAAAACTGGCTGAAGAAGAAGCCTGGATTCGTCAAGGTATTAAAGCGCGCCGTACCCGTAACGAAGGTCGTGTTCGTGCTCTGAAAGAATTGCGTGAAGAGTCTAAAGCACGCCGCTTCCAGCAAGGCAAAGTCAACATGTCGACTCAGGAAGCACAGCGTTCAGGTAAAGTGGTGTTCGAGATTGAACATCTGAGCGTGAAGTTTAGTGACAATGCACCGATCATTAATGATTTCTCGGCGCTGGTAATGCGTGGCGATCGGATCGGTCTGGTGGGTGATAATGGTGTCGGTAAAACTACACTAATCAAAGCCATTCTGGGAGAAATCGAGCATGGCGGTACAGTCAAAACCGGTACCCAGTTGGAAATTGCTTATTTTGACCAGCTACGTAATGTGCTGGATCTGGAAAAATCAGTTAAAGATAACGTTTCGGAAGGTTCAGATCATGTCGATGTGAATGGCCAACGTCGTCATATCTATAGCTATTTACAAGACTTCCTGTTCTCCCCAGAACGTGCCCGTACGCCAGTTAAAGCCCTTTCAGGTGGTGAACGCAACCGTATTCTGCTCGCCAAACTATTACTGAAACCATCCAACCTGATCGTGATGGACGAACCGACCAACGATCTGGATATGGTGACGCTAGAACTGCTGGAAGAAATGCTGGCGGAATACAAAGGCACCCTGCTACTGATCTCGCATGACCGTGCTTTTATGGACAATGTCGTAACATCGACCTGGGTCTTTGATGGCAAAGGCAATATTGATGAATATGTCGGTGGCTATCAGGATTATCTGGAACAACGTCCAGATCAAACTGTGGTTGACCAGAAAATGGCTGTCAAAAAAGCTCAGGCCAAAGCTGAAGCAGCAGTTACACCTGTAGCATCGGCTCCGAAGAAAAAACTCAGCTACAAAGATCAGCGTGAACTGGAAATGTTACCGGCTGAAATTGAAGCACTGGAAAAAGAACAAGCTGAACTTTCCGACAAACTGGCGGATGGCTCTTGGTTTGTCACAGATGCAGCAGCAGCGACCAAAGCATCTGAACGTTTAGGCGAAATTGATGAGATTTTGCTGGAAAAAATGGAACGTTGGGACGAATTGGAAAATATGACCAAAGGCTAATCTTTAAATCGCCTAGTCACTAAGCATCTGTATTGGTACAGGTGCTTTTTTATTTTGCAGTTTTTTATTTCAAAAAGCTCTTCTGCTACACTGCTGACATCTTTAATTTCAAATACTGAATTTATGAGTCGAACGCCAGAATACCAACCCGGTGAATTTCAATGGTCATTCCTGTTACCGCAATACTGGGGTATCTGGGTGGGTATTGTATTTCTGATGATTCTGGCTATCTTACCTTGGGCGATTCAGCATCGTCTGGCACGTCTACTTGGCCAGATGGCATTTAAATATTTGAAATCTCGCCGTGAAACCACTATTCGCAATCTGGAAGTCTGTTTCCCGGAATGGTCAGCTCAAGAGGTTCAGGACAATGCCCGTATGGTCTTTATTGACCAGATGCTCGGTGTATTTGAGACCTTGAATGCCTGGTATTGCCCAAAATGGTTTAAAGGCCGGGTACAGATTGAAGGGCTGGAACATATCCAGCAGGCTCAGGCAGAAGGTAAAGGGGCTTTATTGCTCGGTACTCACTCGACTTTGCTAGATGCCGGCGGTTATTTATGTGCACAGTATTTTGAGCCAGATGTGGTGTATCGACCACAAAATAATCCCCTGCTTGATATGCTGATTTACCGTTGCCGTGCCACCATTTATGCCAACCAGATTGACCATGATGATATGCGTGGTCTGGTGCGTAACCTGAAAAATGGCCATGCCATCTGGTACAGTCCGGATCAGGATTTTGGTTTAAAACAGGGTGTAATGGCGCCCTTTTTTGGGGTACCTGCAGCCACAGTCACTGCACATCGTCGCTTATTGAAAATGACCAAGGCCGCTGCCATTCCACTCTATTTTTACCGGACTGGTGATATTAAAGATCCATGCTACTGTGTGTTGATCGAGCCTGCGGTAGAGAACCTGCCAAGTGCGGATGAAGTCGATGATGCAACCCGGGTAAATCTGATTATTGAACGCCAGTTGCGCATTGCACCGACGCAATATATGTGGTTCCACCGTCGCTTTAAGACCCGTCCTGAAGGCTATGATAAAATCTATTAAAAACTAGAAAAAATATGGACGGTATTATTGGCAAGACAACTCAATGATCCGTTCCTTGATAAATCCACATCGCTTCTGTATGCCCTGCACGCTCAAAACCTAGAGCTTTATAAAATTCAGTGGCATGCTGATCAGCCACCAGAATTTTCTGATGAAATCCTGAATAACGTTGCAGCATTTCTTGCATGATCAGACGACCAATACCCTGTCGCTGCACCTCCGGGTGAACCAATAAATGTGGGAAATACACCACCAGATAACCATCTGAAATCGCATTTCCCAAGCCGACCAGCCGACCGTTGATACGTGCCGTCACCAGACTATGAGAATGCTGCAAAGCCTTTAAAAGCAATTGAGGTTTTTCTGCAGCTGACCATTGATTGACAAGATAGAGCTGTAGCACTTCGAATTCATTGACTGAATCATGATCGGAAATCATAACTTCCATTCAGGTAATATCCATTTTTTAATTTAAATTTTATTTTAATAATCAATTAATTATAATAAAAAAATGAGCCAAAAATAATTTAACCCGGGTTCTACATCCTGTAAAACCTGGGTTAATGAGGTTGTGCTTTCATATGTTATAATTGCTTCTTCGTTGTTGTGATTTCCCTTTCAGCATCATTTCCATGATGTTTTCATTCAGCTTCGTCTTCCTTATGAGAATATCCTTTCTCGACTCCCTGTGCTGATGAGCTTAGAATACGTGGATTCCTCTGTGCTGCCCATTCGCAAGAAGCGGAAACTGCTGTAAGCAATATCGTACACTTTTCAGCTAAAACTATAAGAATTTCTCCTCATTCTTATACGCCATCGCAATCTTATCAGTGACTTTCTTCTCTTCTTTCTCTGCCTTTTCAATTCCTTCCTGAATGGCTTCTTTGGCTTCCTGACCATCCTGATCCGTTTCTTCCAGCTCTTCCTGATGATGCTCAAATACCCGGCCAGTTTGTAATACCAGATAAACTGGAAAATGATCTGATCCGACGTGTTTTAAACGCTCCATATGCACCAGAGCGAAATCGGTGCTGTGAAACACATGGTCAAGCGACCAGCGCAATAAGGGATAATCGGCATGAAAGGTATTCACATAACGTCGGCCAACACGCGGATCCAGCAAACCACTAATACGCTGAAATAAACGTGTCGTGCGTGACCAGGCCACATCATTCAGATCTCCCATCACAATGCAGCTTTCATCCAGATCCTTAATCTGGTCCCCTACAATCAGCAATTCCGCATCACGTAAGGTTGAATCTTTGGCTTCAGTTGGGCTTGGTGGTTTCGGATGCAGACAATAGAGCTGTACCGGCTGTCCGGAACGTAACAAGACCTTGGTATGAATCGAGGGAATTTCATCACTCAGAATAAATTTAACCTCGGTTTCACTCAGCTCAAGTTTGCTGTACAGATGCATGCCATACAGATTATCCAAAGGTACAGGTACCCGATAGGGGTAATCTGGCTCAATGACGGCCAGCGCATCCTGCCATGCATGATCGGTTTCCAGCGTTAAGACCAAGTCTGGCTGATGGGTCTGGATCTGTTCAATCAGTAAATGATATTTAGTATTGGTGGTCAGAACATTTGAAACAATCAGGGAAATCTGACGATCCGGATCCAGCTGATCCTGCTTGACCTGCTTGACCTGTTTTTTCCAAACAAAGGTATAAGGCAAGACCATTTTCAGCTGATACGCCAAAGCAGCGATCAGGCCGACAAAAAGCAGCTGATTGAAGGCCGTCCATGGGTGATCGACCAGGAGAAAAAGAACAAAGGCAATGAAGCCCAAAACCAGAATCTGTAAACGTGGAAAATCTGCACCACGAATCCACCATTCATCTCGGGGAATCAGCGACCAGAAACTTAACCAGATGACCACGATTGCCATGATCTGGATAAACCCTACCATAAGATACACTCTTTACTAAGTTATTATTTTTTCTAAAAGAAAAATTGCTTTATCAATTTTGTATGTATCATAAAGCAGATATTTCGCTCAAGAATATTGATGTTTTGATTGTGTAGCTCTTGCAGTCACGTCCCTTTTTGATACACTCGAATCCCTTTTGATTTTTTAACGCACCGAGGCAAAGTGACATGAAAGTAGGTCTGGTCGGTTGGCGCGGGATGGTGGGTTCCGTCCTTATGCAACGTATGGTTGAAGAGAATGATTTTGCTCATTTTGAGCCATTCTATTTTTCTACCAGTAATGCGGGTGGTGAAGCTCCGGCATTTGGTGGTAAGACTGCCCCAGCACTTATGGATGCAACAGACATTAACAGTCTGAAGCAAATGGATGTCATTATTACCTGTCAAGGTGGCGATTACACCACTGAAGTTTTCCCAAAAATCAAAGCTGAAGGCTGGAATGGCTACTGGATTGATGCAGCATCTACCCTGCGTATGGATGATGAAGCAATCATCGTACTTGATCCGGTGAATATGCATGTGATCAAAGATGGTTTGGTTAAAGGCACCAAGACTTTTGTCGGTGGTAACTGTACAGTTTCCTTGATGCTGATGGGCTTGGGCGGTCTGTTCCAGAACAATCTGGTGGAATGGGCAACGTCAATGACCTATCAGGCCGCTTCAGGTGCAGGCGCGCAAAACATGCGTGAACTGATCAATGGTATGGGTTATTTATATAACAATACCAAAAAGTTGCTAGATGATCCGCGTTCTCCAATTCTGGATATCGACTCTAGAATTGCTGAATTACAACGTGGTGAAGGCTTCCCGTCTGCAAACTTTGGCGTTCCTTTGGCTGGTTCACTCATTCCTTATATCGACAAGCAACTGGAAAGCGGCCAGTCGAAAGAAGAATGGAAAGGTCAGGTTGAAACCAACAAGATTCTGGGCAACCAGCAGATCGTGCCAATTGATGGTCACTGTGTACGTATCGGCGCAATGCGTTGTCACTCTCAGGCATTAACGCTGAAACTTCGCAAAGACGTTCCACTGGATGAGATCGAAGATATCATTGCAAATGCAAATGACTGGTCTAAAGTTGTGCCAAACACTCGTGAAGCATCAATGACTGACCTAACTCCTGTTGCAGTCACTGGTACATTAACTGTACCTGTTGGTCGTCTGCGTAAACTGAACATGGGTAAAGAATACCTAGGTGCATTCACAGTAGGTGACCAGTTACTTTGGGGTGCTGCAGAACCTTTACGTCGTATGCTGCGCATCTTGATTGACTATAAAAACTCTTAAGTTTCCGTCAGGAAATAAAGCATGAAGCCGATCTTTATTGATCGGCTTTTTTGTGTAACTATTGCGTAAGTATTTTACAAAAAACAAACATCCCGTTAATCTATAATTTTCGCTATGCGATAATGACTGAGCTCACAGATGACTGTATATAACAAATTAAAGCTTGCCATTTTAGCCATTGTTGCTTCACAAAATATCTATGCGATTAATGTAGATTCGGTACAAATCCAGTCTGCACCTGGGGAATTGCTTTATGCGGAAATGAATTTCCATCAATCAGATATTAACTTGCCCATTGAAGTAAGTTTAGCCTCGCCAGAAGACCTGATTTCTATGGGCGCATCGCATCAGCCACCGGGTCATTTGAATTTTTTCACCCGTCGCAACAGTAATGGAACTGGGGTTATTACCATTACCTCCTCGCGCCCGGTTACTGATCGTGAATTAAATATCATTGTTAAAATCAAAGAAGGCAATGCAGCACGCCTACAGCATATCCGTACTGCATTAAGACCTAAAACTGATTTGTTACAGGCCAGCCTGAAACAGACTGAACAGCCCCTCGCGCCTGTCGTAGTCGTGAGTGAAAAAGATATTGCCCTGAACTTACCGGTGAGTACGCGTTATACCAATGCACAATCCAAACCAACCACCCCGTTTGTGGCAGAAAAACCGTTAGCCTTACAAAACACAGCACCTCCTGCATTATCAGCCAGCTCTATCCCTAAAACAGCGTTAGCTGCTGTGACCCATGAGCCGACATCGAGTATTGCAGCTCAAGTCACAAGCCCAACAAAACTTAATACTGAAACTGCGGTAGCAGCGACAAGTCATAGTTCACAGCAAGCTGGCAATGTAAACACTGCGCCAGTGAATACTTCATCCAAAGCAGCTCACGCGACTGCGGCTCAAGCAGATGCAACGTCAAACTTACAGGCTGCAGCTACAAAAATTCAGGCTGAAACAAAACCAGCTGAAATTACAATAGATCCAACAAATAAAAATGCAGCCTCAGCGCAAGTTTCTGCACCGACAAGCACTGAAAACCAGATGGTGTCCAGTGATCCACTTGTCAAAAAATATGCAGAACAACAGGCTCGCAAGCAGGCGGCATCCAGCACTGCACAGGACAAACCAAATTTAGCGACTAAAACTCAGGCACAGCCGGCAGCCATCAAACAAAGCACCTCAACCCAGATCAAGCCGACGTATGTGGTACAGTCAAATGAGTCGCTTTGGGGCATTGCTTCCAAGATTGCCAATGAACAGCAGCGTCCAGTAAGTGAGGTCATGCAGCAGATCAAGCGTGAGAATGAACATGCTTTTATTGGGGGTGATGCTAACCGCTTGCGTAAAGGCGCAGCACTTAATTTAGCGACCGTTCATACTGCGAAAACTCCGATCCAGGCCTCAGCAATTAAGTCTGCTCAAGCACCCTCTAAACCTGCTGCAAAAACCAAATATCGCCTGAATGAGGCTGAAATGAGCCTGGTTGCCGAGAGTCAGCGTGATTCCGGCCAGGTTTCTGCCAACTCAAACACAAAAGAAAATCGAACTTCGAAAGAGTTGTCATTAAAAGTTATGACAGCCCGTGAAAAAACCGTTAAATTACAGAGAAACGTAACTGAACTAGAATTGGCACTCAATCAGAAGGATCACAGAATTCAATTATTAAATGCTCGTCTTGCCCAGCTGCAACAACAGCTTAAAGCACAACAGGCAGATAAAAAGCCAATTAATTAAAAAGTTACACATGACGATTTATTGGGATAGGCGAACTTAAGGACTCTATCCCCAAGGGGTAAAACATGCTGATTTATGTGATTCCATTAGTGATATTGATCATCGTATTAATTGTTGTAAAAAAACGACAAGATGCTCAAGAATCAGATAAAGCAAAAACTAAAACTGTAAAAGCGAAAAAACTTGGCGCTGCGTCAAAATCCACCTCCCAAAGAACCAAAGTGGTGGAGCCAGCCGGAGTCGTTAAAAAATCAGCAACGCCTCTATCAGCAGAGACACGCAAAAAAATTGAAGGTCTGGTTCAGGAACGTAATTTCTTTGCTGCTGAAGCGCAAATCAATCAGGCACTGAATCGCGATAATTCTCAACATGAATTGTATTTACTACTGCTCGACATTCATATCCTGCAAAAAGATGAATTTGCGATTTCACAGCTGATTAATCATGTCCGTTCTCTAGGACTGGAAGATATTCTGGCTCAGGCTGAAGTCAAAAAACGTGAATTTGAAAGTGCTACTACAATAGCTCAAGATACAAACAATTTTTCAAACTCAGCAGTAGAAGGTTTTTCTAAGGATGAAAATTCAGTATCTATAGATGCATTTGCAGATTTAACTACCTCTTCCCCCTCAAATGAACTTGCATTTGAACAAATGCAGCAGGAAATTCAACCAAGTAAACCAATTTCTGCAGTCGAATCTGCAACAAATGTTGAGCCTCTAGAGTTTAATTTTGAGCCGGTAAATCCAGTAGCTCAACCAGTTAAGTCAGAAGATATATCTTCAACTCTAGATAACGCTTTAGAATTTGATTTTCAAGATAAAATAACCGAAAATCAGCTTACCTCAACAACAACAGAATCAACGCCTGTTCAAGATTTTAAACTTGAGCTTGAACCATCTGTATCTTTAGAAACAGAATCAGCGCCTGCAACTACAGAAGAAATCCAGCCTTTAGATTTTTCTTTCTCTCTAGACACTCCAACACCTGCAGTGGAAAAAACAGCCGAACCTGCGACTGAGTTTGATCTGTCTAGCCTCGATATTGCAACGCCTGCAACTGAAACACCTGGACTAGATTTCAAACTTGATAATGTCGAAGCTGTAAAAGAAGCTCCTGTTTCTACAGGAGTGAATTTTGAGATTCCGACAGCGCCAGTAACTACAGCAATCGATCAACATGATCCATTGGTGCAGTCTTTCCCTGATCTGATGGAAGTTAATGAAGCGGACCTTAACCTGGAGCTGGCACAACAATATATCCAGTTAGGCGCTTATGCAGCTGCCCGTGAAGTCATAGCTGAACGTGAAGCTGAATATACAGCAGCACAACGCCAGCAAGCTGATCAGTTGCTGAATCAAATCGCATCTTAATCAATTTCCCTTTACACTAAAGCAGTCAACATTTGGCTGCTTTTTTTATGATGAAAGATATTGCACTGATTTATATGGGCGGCACCTTTGGCTGTGTCGGTGACCCGCTCGCCCCTATGTCTGCCGATTTATTTATTCCAAAACTGGAACAGCTGCTTGCTACGGATCAACCGTTGATTCAGTATTACTGCGCTCCTGTGATTAAGGACAGCAGTGCCTGTACTGCTACAGACTGGTTAGAACTGGTGCAATTTATCCAAAATCTGCAATCTGAACAGCAGATACAACATTTTGTGATTATTCACGGGACAGATACCCTGAGCTATGCCAGCGCAGTATTGGCACATTTTATGGGGAATTCGGCTCATATTGTGCTGACTGGCAGCCAGTATCCCCTCCTGAATGCTGAAGGCGATGCGCAACGCGAATTTAGCGATGCCATGGACAATCTGAGCTTTGCGCTCTCTTCAGTAACTCAGTGTAATGCAGGTGTTTATCTGGCTTTTCATCAGCAACTGATTCATGCTCAAACTGCCTTAAAGCAACATACCACTGAGCTGAATGCCTTTACTGGTCTGGATGCGCATATCGCTATTCAGGCCAACCAGCAAAGTCATCAGGTTACAGCAGACGATATTGCCAAAGCTCTGGATTTTAACTGTATGAGCTTGATGATGCAGCCGATCGATTTAGTTCAACAGTTCAATAATCTGAAAAATATTTTGGCCTATCCTCCGCATTTTCTATTCCTGCAAGGCTTTGGAACCGGCAATCTGGCCGTCAATCCAGAGATCGTAGATTTTATCAATCAGCTCTATGCCAAAGGCTGTATCTCGGTCTTAACTACTCAAGTGCCTTTCGGTGCCACCGATCAGCGTTATGCCATTGCTGAATGGGTGCATGATTGCAAAATTCTACTCAATGAAAGTTATGGCCATGCTGATCTTTATGCAAAAGCCCTAAAAATGTATTTACAATATGACACGGTAGAACAATGGCATGCCCATTGGTACGATTAGTCAGGTTTTGAGGTCATTATGCAGCGTTTTGCGGTGGGAATTGAGTTTTGTGGAACGAATTATCGAGGTTGGCAGACTCAACAACCGGGCGTAATCAGTGTTCAGGAAACCATCGAGAAGGTTCTCAGTAAAATTGCCGATGAACCGATTATTCTGCATGGTGCAGGCCGAACCGATGCCGGCGTGCATGCGACCAATATGGTCGCACATTTTGATACCCATGCCTTGCGTTCTGAACGAGGCTGGTTAATGGGCTCAAATAGCCAGTTACCTAAGGATATCTCAATCCAATGGATCAAGGAGATGGATGATGGCTTCCATGCACGCTTTAAAGCACAGGCACGCCGTTATCGTTATATTGTCTATAACCATCCGGTACGCCCTGCCTTGCTGCATAAACAGGTCACTCATATTTACTATCCACTTGATGTCAAAAAGATGATTGAAGCGGCTGCAAAGTTTGAAGGCACACATAACTTTGAGAGTTTCCGTGCAGCAGCCTGCCAGTCCAATCAGCCGGTACGTCACGTCCGTCACTGCCGCCTGATCCAGCATGGGCCTTATCTGATTCTAGATATTCAGGCGGATGGCTTCCTGCATCATATGGTACGCAATATCATGGGCTGTTTGCTGGAAATCGGCCAAGGCATGTATGGGGTTGACCATATTGACCATATTTTTGCAGCAGAAGATCGTAAAGCAGCCGGTGTTACCGCACCACCGGACGGTCTGTATTTTATCCAGGCTGAATATCCAGAGTATTTTGACCTACCCAAAGTACCTTTGGGTCCATACTGGTTAAATATGCCGGAATAAGCTAATTATTTTTAATTTTTAAATCCCTCCTAACCTCCCTTTGAAAAAGGGAGGAACTCCTCTCCTTTATTAAAGGAGGGGTTGGGGGAGGATTTTAGATTTTAAAGATTAACGCTGTTTCCGCTTTCGATATTCAACCGGTGTTTCATTGGTCCAGCGTTTAAACGCACGGTAAAAAGTACTTGGCTCCGAGAATCCAGTCAGATAAACAATCCGCTCCACACTTTCATTGGTACTCGCCAATAGACGTTTAGCCAGACGACAGCGATAATCAGACAGAATCTGCTGGAAACTGGTATTAGCCTCACTGAGCTGGGTACGTAAACGGCGTGGGGTAATATTCAGTTGAGCGGCTACAGTTTCCAAAGTCGTTTCACCACTTTCTAAAGTAGAACCGATTGCACGACGTACTTCCCCGACTAAATCGTAACGAGCCAGTTCCTGTAATTTTTCAATTGCCAGCTGTTCATGTAGCTGCAACAGTTCCGGCTCTGCCTGCCAAAGCGGGAAATCCAGAATACTGGGATCAAAATACAAACGGGTTTCTTTCTGGCCCAGACTTACCGGGCATTCATAGACCCGGAAATATTCTTCATCTGCCGCGCCTTTGGAAAAATTGAAATCGATATAGATCGGTTCAAAGCGGCCTTCAGTAATAAATTTAAAGAAACGCAGCACACCCGACATCGCACATTCGGTAAAGTGACGATTGACCAGACTTTCAGCAAAAGGCTGTTCACCATTGGTCAGATAGCAGCGATCGTCTTCGACCACCAGCTTGGCATGAAAGGCATCACTGATCAGACGCTGATAAGCCAGTGCACGTTTCAAGCCTTCACCAAAATTCTCTGATGAAATAAACAGATGCTCGATCACCTGTCCGCGATAGAGCGGCAAATGTTCACCCAGATGCAATCCGATATCCGGGTCCTTACTGACCTCTTCTGCGGCAACCCAGAAGGCATACTGAGCACTGAGCGGAGTACGATCATTGGTCTCCACCTGATTTAAAGCGACTCCTGCTTTTGTCAGAAGTTCTTCTGTTGGCAAACCTGCACGACGAATCGCCTGATAGCCTAAACGCAATACGACTGATGCATCCGTTAGCTGACTCACTCAAAAACCTTCCTTGTATGTACTTCATTTATACTTAAAAAGATTGAAATTAGATTAACTGTGATTGACCAAACTGACAACAGATACCACACGCTTTTTAGTTAAAAAGTTTAAACTCACACTTCGCTTATTTTACTGACAGATGATCAGTCTAACGCCCGTTACACCTTGTGTTTTGCGAAAAAATTGACTATAATTTGCGCCTTTCCAATTTATTCATTCAGGTAGGCTATGGCCAATAAAGAGGAACTCATCGAGTTCGAAGGCGTTGTCACCGAGACGCTTCCTAATACTATGTTCCGTGTACGTTTAGAAAACGGTCACGAAGTAATTGCCCATATTTCTGGTAAAATGCGTAAACACTATATTCGTATTTTGACTGGCGATAGCGTGAAGGTCGAAATGACTCCTTATGATTTGACTAAGGGTCGTATCACATACCGTGCGCGCTAAGTTTTAGCGGAAGCAAAAGCCACTCATCCAGTGGCTTTTTTATTGTCTTTTCTTTTATATCAATTCCCCTGCACATTCCCTATACTGCATTCGAAGATAATAATTTCTATTTTTCCTCTAATAAAAACAGTGAATCATTCATGCAAAAAATCTTGTTTTCTCTGATCCTAGGAATCAGCCTGACTGCCTGCGCCACTACCAATTCGACAAAATTACGACAAATAGATCAGCAGTTATAGCAATATATCGGCCAATCTGCAGAGTCGATTCGCAAGGATCTGGATTTAACTGCACTCGGTTTTAAGACCTCAAAAGCACCTGTACAAACGGAAAAACGTCTGAGTTATACCGTACTTCGCACCATTGAACTTCCGCTGGGAACACCGGCCATTCAGCAAAGTGTCAGTATAGGTGCCCCTGTACGACTCGCAACTGCACCCGGCCCGGGTTATCAGGTTGAAATGCCCTGTCAGATTCATTTTCAGCTAGAACAAGAGATTGCCCAATCTGTGCAATATAGTGGACGTGCCTGTTAAGACTCATTTTTGCTTTTTATTCATTTTGAAGTGGATATAAAAGCGTTCTAAGTTGTCTTAGATTTGACAGCTACAGCTAACATCTAACTGCCTGATTGTTCCTGTCCTGTCTAATAATAAATTACAACAGTTCCTCTCACACTTTGCTATTACACTGTTTTTAAGCGTTCCTTGAGTAGGAGTGATGTGATGTTGATAAGCAAAGGTACTCCTCTGGTATTGGGCTTGAGCATCCTGTTGCTCGGTCTGTCAGGGTGTGCACAGACACCCACGATCAGCCAGACCGACCGTGAAGCTTATTTACAACAATTTATTGGTCAGAGCAGCCAATATATTGATCGCAATTTAGATCTGAAACGTTTGGGTTATCAGCAAATCAGTGAGCCTGAGCTCAGCTCCCAACAGCTCAGCTATGTCGTAGAACGTCCTGTGACCGTTCCCTTACCAATTGCCCAGTTTCCGGCAGCAGGTACAGGCACAGTTCCGGTTCCAGTCACTGTGAGTCCTGCATCAGGTTATGATGTGAATTTGCAATGCAAGATTACCTTTTTGCTCAAAGACAATATTGCAACTTCTGTCAGCCTTTCGGGTCGAACATGTTAATCAAAATCAGTCATAAAAAAACGCAGCTCAAGGCTGCGTTTTTTTTACATGAAACTAATGAGTAACTCAGTTCAATGCAGTTACCACTGCCTGACCCATTTCCACTGTACCCACTTTAGTCATGCCTTCAGACATGATGTCAGCAGTACGCAGACCTTGGTCTAAAACATTCCCTACTGCATCTTCAATCGCTTTAGCGGCTGCTTCTTCACGGAAGGTATAACGCAGCATCATGGCTACAGACAGAATGGTTGCCAATGGGTTTGCCAGGTTTTGACCTGCGATGTCTGGTGCAGAACCATGGCAAGGTTCGTACATCCCTTTACCATTTTCATCCAATGAAGCTGATGGCAACATACCGATTGAACCAGTCAGCATTGCAGCTTCATCAGACAGGATGTCACCGAACAGGTTAGACGTTACGATCACGTCAAACTGTTTAGGCGCACGTACTAACTGCATCGCAGCATTGTCTACATACATATGAGACAGGTTAATGTCCGGATATTGCTCTTCTTTCAGTGCAGTCACGGTTTGTTTCCAAAGCTCAGTCACTTCAAGCACGTTGGCTTTATCAACTGAACATACTTTACCGCCACGCAGACCAGCAAGTTCGAACGCAACCTTGGCAATACGTTTGATTTCAGATTCTGCATAAACGTCCGTGTTGAAACCTTGTTTTTCGCCATTTTCCAGTTCACGGATCCCGCGTGGCTGACCGAAGTAAATACCACCAGTCAATTCACGTACGATCAGGATATCCAGACCAGAGACGATTTCCGGTTTCAAGCTAGAGGCATCAGCCAATTGTGGATAAAGAATTGCTGGACGCAAGTTCGCAAACAGATTCAACTCACTACGTAGTTTTAACAGGCCACGTTCTGGACGGATTGAACGCTCAATCGTATCCCATTTTGGACCGCCTACAGCACCGAGCAGAATTGCATCTGCTTTTTTCGCCTGTTCAGACGTTACGTCTGGATAAGGTGAACCGTGTGCATCAATCGCAGCACCGCCCAACAGACCTTGTTCCCATGTTAAACCCAGATTGAATTTTTCATTAACTCGTGTAAGCACCTGTTCTGCGGCTTTTACAATCTCAGGGCCAATACCGTCACCAGCTAAAATCAAAATTTGTTTAGACATGAGCTTTTCCATTTATAAGGTCAGGCATCCACCTGACTAGGTTAAATTTTTTTTTCTACAAACTCTGCAATGCCATTGATGACATTATACGGTTTGCAAAAACGACGAATCACTTTCTGCTCTTGCAACAGGTCCACACACAATGGATCAGGTGCAGAGGCATTTAATAAACTGGTGCTACGTGCATTTCGGTCACGGAACATTTTCAGGGTATAGCGTTTATTCGCCTTAAACTGCTGGAACAGATGCAAGGTCTCAGCCTTATCCTTGCTAATCGGATAGAAACGCACCACCAGTTCATGCTGCCCTTCCAGCACAGATAAATAAATCGGATTATCCTGTTTCAGGTTTTTGGCCTGCAAACGAACCAGACGCTGATCCAGCGCTTCTGGGCTGATTCGCTTGGTGGACTCATCCACAATCATGGTCCGATTTAAACGTTCAAACTGACAATCCGGTGTGCCTGCACAATAAATCAAGGCATTGGATTTGCTTTCTGCATCTTCTTTGGCATGTTTAAGTTTGAAGGTATCAATGCTCTGACACGCGGTCATCAGCACTGATACTGCACTTAGAGCAAGCCACTGTTTCCAATACGTTGCCATGATGTCTGTATTAACCTATCAAAAAAAAATTAATAATCTTCTGATATTAGCAAGGCCTTCGCAGTCATGCCATGACAATTTTTGCTGTTTTATGAATGAATTTCAGCAAATACCCATGGGCGTGATTGTTTGGTTTTTTCTTCGTAGGCACGAATATCATCTGCTGCCTGCAAAGTTAAGCCAATATCATCCAAACCATTTAACAAACAATGCTTACGGAATGGGTCCACTTCAAACTTGAAACTTTCGCCATTTGGTGTACGAACTTCCTGCGCTTCCAGATCAATCGTTAACTGATAACCTTCAGCTGCTGCACATTCCTTAAATAACCGATCAACCGTTTCTTCCGGCAAGATCACCGGCAACATGCCATTTTTAAAACAGTTATTAAAGAAAATATCAGCAAAGCTTGGTGCAATCACAGTACGGAAACCGTATTCATTCAATGCCCACGGCGCATGCTCACGGCTTGAACCGCAACCAAAGTTAGCACGAGAAATTAAAATCGATGCACCTTGATAACGTGGCTGGTTTAACACGAAGTCCGGGTTAATCGGACGAACCGAGTTATCCTGACCCGGATAACCTTCATCCAAATAACGCAATTCATCAAACAGGTTTTCACCGAAACCGGTACGTTTGATCGATTTCAAAAACTGTTTTGGAATAATTAAATCTGTATCGACATTGGCACGGTCTAAGGGTGCAACAATACCTTGTTCAACGGTATAAGCTTTCATATTTCTGCTCCTGCGTACCAATTAAAATGAACGGACATCAACAAAGTGACCGGCAATCGCTGCCGCCGCCGCCATGGCTGGACTCACCAAGTGGGTACGACCGCCATTACCCTGACGACCTTCAAAGTTACGGTTTGAAGTTGAGGCACAATGTTCGCCTGGCTGCAACTTGTCAGCATTCATTGCCAAGCACATAGAACAGCCTGGTTCACGCCATTCAAAACCAGCTTCGATAAAGACTTTGTCCAAACCTTCAGATTCTGCCTGCTGTTTCACTAAACCCGAACCCGGAACGACCATGGCCTGCTTAATGCTAGAAGCCACTTTACGGCCTTTGATTACTTCAGCCGCAGCACGAATATCTTCGATACGTGAGTTGGTGCAAGAACCGATGAATACACGGTCTAACTGAATATCTGCTAAAGGCTGACCTGCAGTTAAGCCCATATATTGATAAGCACGGTTCCAGTCATTGCGCTGTACATCATCTTTGGCCTGTTCCAAAGTTGGAACCGCTTGAGACACCGGAATCACCATCTCAGGAGAAGTCCCCCAAGACACTTGCGGTTCAATCTCTTCACCTTGTAACACTACAACTGTATCGAAGTGAGCACCTTCGTCGGAGTGCAAAGTATTCCAGTACGCAACCGCCTGATCCCATTGCTCGCCTTTCGGTGCATATGGACGGTCTTTAACATACTCAATGGTTTTTTCATCGACTGCGACCATACCGACACGTGCACCCGCTTCGATTGCCATGTTACACACGGTCATACGGCCTTCAATCGACATGTCACGGAACACCTGACCACCAAATTCAATCGCGTGACCTGTACCGCCTGCAGTTCCGATTTTACCGATAATGGCTAAAACCACATCTTTCGGTGTTACGCCTTGACCCAATTTACCGTCAACGCGTACCAACATATTTTTCATTTTCTTCTGAACCAGGCATTGGGTTGCCAATACATGTTCAACTTCTGATGTTCCAATCCCGTGTGCCAAGCAGCCAAATGCACCATGTGTTGCAGTATGTGAGTCACCACATACAACGGTCATACCTGGCAAGGTTAAGCCTTGCTCAGGACCAACAACGTGCGCGATGCCTTGACGAATATCGTTAATATCAAATTCAACAATATCGAACGTCTTACAGTTATCATCCAAGGTTTGTACCTGGATACGTGAAGTATCATCTTCAATCCCAGCCACGCCCTGCTCACGCTCTTTTTTAGAGGTCGGTACGTTATGGTCAGGTGTCGCAATATTGGCACTTAAACGCCATGGCTTACGGCCAGCAAGTTGCAAGCCTTCAAAGGCTTGTGGCGAAGTCACTTCATGCAATAAATGACGGTCGATATAAAGTAGAGCTGAACCATCATCTCGTTGTTTTACTAAATGGTCATCCCATAACTTATCGTATAATGTTTTTGCTGTTTGGGTCTCGCCTGCCATGTCGATGTGCTCCACTGGACTGGGTAAATTCTTTCGCTAATTTTGATTATATCGCTGCATTCACATAAATCTAATTTATCATTTTTATTAGTTAAAAAACTTTTTGGAATCTTTTAAAACTTAAATTAAATCATGGTTTAGCTCTCTTTTTATAAATCTAATTTTCCGATCGTTTTATTAAAAATATTCGTTTTTACAAATTAAATGAGAATTATTATTATTTCCTCATCGGCACAGATCATTTGTTTTGAGGAAGATCCACATGGCACATATTCAACGTTTCGTAGACAACAATCAGCGCATGTTCAAAAAGACATTTAGCTATTACATCATGCACATCACTGTCGCGATGTTAGTGGGCTATTTTGTCACAGGCAGTTTAACCATGGCGATTGCCTTGAGTTTATTAGAACCGACTGTACAGGCAGTTGCTTTCTTCTTCCACGAGAAAATCTGGGAAGCAAAAAGCCAGCAACAGGATGAGGAAATCACCGCATAATTTTTTGTCGATCTTCCTCTTTGAGCCACCTACCCTCGGTGGCTTTTTTTATGACATAAAATAAAACATTTAAAAATGTGTATTAATTCAACATTAAACCAATAGTTCTATATTTTTACTTTGATTTATTCTTAAATTATTACAATAATAAACTTAAGCATAAAAAAACTTTATAGGTGATCAAGATGAATCTCGCAGCTTTTGAAGCCTTTGTAAAAGTCATGGAAACAGGTTCGATTTCTTTGGCTGCAGATCAGCTTTTTATTACCCAACCGGCTGTGACCAAACGTATTCACAGTCTGGAAGAATATTTTGGGGTGAAATTATTTGAATCTGCGGGCCGTGGTGTTCAGGCCACTCATGCGGCACATTCCCTGCTGCCTAAGGTAAAAAACTGGCTGAACGAGTTGGGTGATATTCACTACACCCTGAGTCATGAACAAGGTCAGGTCCAAGGCAAACTGAAAATTGGCACCAGCCATCATATTGGCCTGCATCATTTACCGAGCCATCTGCGTGAATATGTACAGCAATATCCAAATGTGACGCTAGATGTACATTTTGTAGATTCTGAACAGGCGCATGAACAGGTCATTGCTGGTGATCTGGAACTGGCTTTCCTGACCTTGCCACCGCATGGTGATGAACGCCTAAAATATGTCACTATCTGGAATGATCCTCTGGTTTTTGTGGTCGCACCATTCCATCCACTGGCTCAGCAAAAAAACCTGTCTCTTGAAGATCTGGTGAATTACCCAAGCCTGCTGCCTTCTGCGCAGACCTATACTACGCAGATTACGATGGCCGAGTTTGAAAAGCAGGGCATCAAGCCGAAAACGACCATGAGCAATAACCCGCTTGAATCCATCCGGATGCTGGTTTCGATTGGTTTAGGCTGGTCAGTCTTGCCCAAAACCCTGGTCAACCATGACCTGCAAGAACTGGATCTGAATCTGGAAATGAACCGTCAGCTCGGTATGGTCTGGCATCCGGGTCGTACTCAATCGAAGGCGGCTGAAGCATTGGTTCAACTGATGCAAGGCCCGTCAATTTAAAATTAATTTTCACATTTCTCTGCTGCATCGATATCGATGCAGCATTTTGTTACCTAAATACATCGCATCAGTTGCTTCCTTTCAAGTACTTTTAAAAGTATCAAATTCATTTTCCTGAAGATGAAAAATTAAAACGTATTCAAGGAAGCACAGAATGCAGATCAAATCTTCTGATTCCAAAACTTTATTATCTTCTTCTCATGACCTGCTCGAAGAAATGAGTTTATGGAAACCGCTTAAACCAACGCTACACCCGACTCCCAACCTTGATTTTGAAGATGAACCGACAGCGCGTGCCGTATTACGTGATTATTTTCTAAATACCTTTGACACCTATGAGCAACTGTTTGACTGTCTGAAAAATGAAGAAGCCTTTTATGACAAACCGATTGCCTTACGTCATCCACTGATCTTTTATTTTGGTCATACTGCCACTTTTTTTATCAATAAGCTGTTGCTGGCTCAACTGATCCCGGAACGTTTAAATCCGCATCTGGAAAGTATCTTCGCGATTGGTGTAGATGAAATGAGCTGGGATGATCTGGATGAACAGAACTATCACTGGCCTAGCATTCAGGCGGTACGTGATTACCGGCATCAGGTGCGTGCCCTGGTCTTGAAAGTGATAGAACATGCGCCGCTACAACTTCCACTGAACTGGCACAATCCCTGGTGGACCATCATCATGGGCATTGAGCATGAACGGATTCATCTGGAAACCTCTTCAGTTTTAATTCGCCAGCATCAGTTACGTTATGTACAGAATCATCCGCAGTGGCGTGCCAATGTCATTACCGGTATTGCGCCTGAAAATAGTCTGGTAAAGGTACCGGCAGGTCAGGTCAATTTACATAAAAATTTCGAACATGCTTTTTATGGCTGGGACAATGAATACGGCCACCATCATGCCGAAATTGCAGAATTCGAAGCCTCTAAATATCTGGTATCCAATCAGGAGTTTTTAGCCTTTGTTGAAGCAGAAGGTTATCAGACAGCTGACTACTGGACTGAAGAGGGCCAGCAATGGTTAGCATTTTCTCAAGCCACACATCCTACCTTCTGGGTCAAAACGGAACTGGGTTGGTCCTTAAGACTGATGCTGGAAGAAGTTCCAATGCCTTGGGACTGGCCAGTCGAAGTGAATTATCATGAAGCCAAAGCTTTCTGTAACTGGAAATCAGCACAGACCGGAGAATCCATTCGTCTGCCCACTGAGGATGAATGGTATCGATTGTATGCAGTTTCAGGACTGGATCCAAAATTACCAAGTCCTGAGCAAGCCAATATTGAATTAAAATATGGCCCTAACTCTTTTCCGGTGGATCATTTTCAGCATGGCGATTTTTATGATGTTCAGGGCAATGTCTGGCAATGGACCGAGACCCCGATTTATCCTTTCGAAGGCTTTCAAGTCCATCCTTTCTATGATGATTTTAGTACCCCAACCTTTGATGGCCAACATCATCTGATTAAAGGCGGTTCCTGGATTTCAGCCGGTAATGAAGCCCTGCACAGTTCACGCTATGCGTTCCGGCGACATTTTTTCCAGCATGCCGGTTTTCGCTATGTTGCCGCGGAAGAGACATCACCGCAGTTTCACTCGCAATATGAAAGTGATCAGCTGATTTCCCAATATCTGGAATTCCAGTATGGGGCGGAATATTTCGGTGTTCCAAACTTTGCCCAAAGCCTGATTCAATTGGCTCGTTCTTATTTTCAAAACATTCCGTGTCATAAAGCACTGGATATCGGTTGTGCCACCGGACGCGCCAGCTTTGAACTGGCCCAAGATTTTGATCAGGTCACAGGTTTAGACTTTTCAGCCCGTTTTATTCAGCAAGGTGTGGTGCTGGCGCAAGGAGAGACCCTGCGCTATAGCATTCCTGTTGAAGGTGAACTGGTGGAATATAAATCCTGCTCACTGGCAGAACTTGGACTTGAACAGGTTGCCAATAAGGTCGAGTTTTATCAGGGCGATGCCTGCAACCTGAAACCGCAGCTTAAAGATTATGATTTTATTCTGGCAGCTAACCTGATTGATCGCCTGCATCATCCTAAAGCTTTTCTAAGTGAGATTCATAATCGGCTGAATATGGGCGGAATCCTGATGCTAGCCTCGCCTTATACCTGGCTGGAAGAACATACAGCACGCAGTGAATGGATCGGCGGATTTAAGCAGGCGGGAGAAAACCTGAGTACCTTAGAGGGTATCAAAGCTTTGCTAAGTCCACATTTTGAAATGCTGGACGAACCTGTGGATGTGCCTTTTGTGATCCGAGAAACAGCGCGTAAATATCAACATACCCTGTCCCAAATAACTTTATGGAAAAGGGTACGATAATTCCAAAATGAAAAAGCCAATCAGTTGATTGGCTTTTTGTTCACTACTCAATTCCGCTAGTGGCATCCTCATGCAGAGATTCATTGAGCTGATCCACCACAATGGCCCATTCTCCATCTGAAGCAATTTTTTCAGCCAGGAACTGGCGCTGTGCATCTGACCAATACGGCGCCTCCATCAGGTTCACATCTTTGGGTAATTGATGCTCATGAATAAATTGGGCAATCCCTTCTGCACTCGAATCCAGACCTAACTGTGCAAATAGATGAGTCATACGCGGTCTAACTTGGGTCATTTTCATTACCTCAGCGCTTGCTATCGTTATTGTCGACTTGCTTTATTTATTCTGAGCATAGCATGTTTATTCAGCAACGGGCATGTCAAAAAGTACCCTATTCTGCTTATAAAAAAGCACAACCGAAGTTGTGCCTGATTAAATCAAAAGAACTGCTTAAATCGACCAGTCCTGAATTTCCCAGCCCTGTTCTTTGGCCAGTGCTTCCAGACGCTCATCCGGATTTACGGCAATGGCATGATCGGCATATTCCAGCAGAAAACGGTCATTGATTGAATCTGAATAGGCCCAAGACTCGGTCACGCCACGACCAGCCAACCATTGATTCAGACGGGTCAATTTGCCTTGCTGATAGCAGGCGATATTGGTCACCTTACCGGTATATTTACCGTCAATGACTTCAGCATTGGTGGCAATAATTTCAGTAATCCCAAACTCACGGAAGATCGGTGCGGTAATAAAGTCCGAGGTTGCAGTAATACCAACAATTTCATGTCCCGCATCTTTATGGCACTGAATGGCCTTAAAACCTTCCGGACGCATCTGTGGGCGAATGACTTTTTGCATGAAAAGTTGATGTAATTCGGTCAGATAATCATGGTCATGTTGGGTCAAAAACTGGAATACAAATTCATTATAGGCATAAGGATCCAGTTGACCCTTTTTATAGTCCTCATAGAACTTGTCATTCATGGCGCGGTGATGAACAGGATCCACCAGGCCTTCATTGACCAGGAATTCCCCCCAGGAATGATCCGAATCGGTGTTTAACAGGGTGTGATCGAGATCAAATAGCGCCAATTTCATGAAAATACTCGTAAAAACTGAAATTTAAGAAAAAAATTGTAAATCTATCTCCGCTAGTCGATAGAAATTCGTTAAGATCATAGCAATTTTAACATTTTTAAACTTTGCTTTTTTTCGAGTTGGATAAAGAAATAATATTCCCCGAAAGCAAAGGCATAAATTAAACAATTTTAGGTAGCCAAATGATCGACTCAGAAGGTTTCCGACCGAATGTCGGGATCATTTTGGCAAACGATGCTGGACAGGTTTTATGGGCAAAACGCATTGGTCATAATGCATGGCAATTTCCACAAGGAGGTATCCAATATGGAGAAACCCCTGAGCAGGCACTTTATCGTGAGCTGAGAGAAGAAGTTGGCTTACTGCCTGAACACGTCCAGATTATCGCGCAGACCAAAGGATGGTTGCGTTATCGTTTGCCGTATCGATACATTCGCACGGATTCAGATCCGGTATGTATCGGTCAAAAACAGAAGTGGTTTTTACTCAAACTGACGGCGCCCGTACAGAACATTCAACTTGATCTGTCCGATCCGCCCGAATTTGATCAATGGCAATGGGTCAGTTACTGGTATCCATTAGGCCAAGTGGTGAATTTTAAACGCGATGTTTATCGCAAGGCCATGATTGAACTCTGTCAGCAATTACCACAACAAAAACCTTAAAAAAATCGCGTGCATGTGCAGATTTTTTGCTCGGCTATTGTTATAAATAAACTAAATTACCGGACTTCTAAAAAAATACGGAGCAGCTCCCATGTCGAATATGCAACTGGATACCCTGAGACGCATTGTCCAAGAGATTAATGCGTCTGCCAGTTTGCATGAATCACTCGATATTATGGTCAATCAGGTCGCTGAGGCCATGCATGTGGATGTCTGCTCCATTTATCTGCTCGATGAACGCAACCAGCGCTATCTGTTGATGGCATCTAAAGGCCTGAAGCCTGAAGCTGTCGGTCATGTGTCTCTACATACCGGTGAAGGTCTGGTTGGTCTGGTGGGTCAGCGTGAGGAAATCGTTAACCTCGACAATGCCCCTAAGCATGATCGTTTCCTGTATTTACCGGAAACGGGTGAAGAAATTTATAATTCCTTTCTGGGCGTTCCGGTCATGTACCGCCGTAAGGTCATGGGCGTACTGGTGGTCCAAAATAAAGAATCCCAGGATTTTAGTGAAGCGGCTGAATCGTTCCTGGTTACGCTATGTGCCCAGCTTTCGGGCGTAATCGCTCACGCCCATGCAGTCGGCAATATTGATGTATTCCGCAAGCCAAATAATTTACCGGCATATAAAACCTTCCAGGGCGTATCGGGTTCTGGCGGTATTGCACTCGGCCGTGCCATTGTGCTTTATCCACCTGCAGATCTGGGCGCTGTTCCGGATCGTGAAGCGGATGATATTAGCGAAGAACTGGCTTTGCTGGATAATGCCTTAAATTCGGTACGTGAAGAAATTCAGTTCCTGGATGACAAGATGCAGGATGCGCTGATGGCCGAAGAACGTGCTTTGTTCAGTGTGTTCCTGCGTATGCTGGATGAAAATGCCCTACCATCGGAGATTAAAGCACTGATTCGTGATGGTCACTGGGCACAAGGTGCGGTTCGCATCGTGATTGATAACCATGTGGCACAGTTTGCCCAGATGGAGGATGATTACCTGCGTGAACGTGTCGCTGATCTAAAAGATCTGGGACGTCGTATTCTGGCCAAGTTGCAGGAAGCCGATGAAAGCCATCGCGAACTGACAGATGAAAGTATCCTGATTGGTGAAGAAATTTCAACGGCTGCGCTGGTGGAACTGCCTGTCGATAAGATTGCCGCGATTGTCACCACTGAAGGTGCCATGAATTCGCACATGGTGATTGTGGCACGCGCACTCGGTATTCCGACTGTCGTGGGTGTGACTGAACTGCCAATCAATACCCTGGATGACGTCGAGATGATTGTCGATGCGCATCAGGGCCGTATCTTTATCAATCCACCACGTCGTCTGCGTACCCGCTATAAAGAAATTCAGAAAGAAGAAGAACAGATTGCCAAAGATCTACGTCAATACGAGACCAAAGATGCAATTACGCCAGATGGTACCGCTGTACGCCTGTTTGTAAATACCGGCCTGATGATTGACGTGGTTCGTGGTGTACAACGCGGTGCCAAGGGTGTCGGCCTGTACCGCTCTGAAATCCCGTTCATGCTACGTGACCGATTCCCGGGTGAAGAGGAACAACGTGCCATTTACCGGCAACAGCTCAGTCACTTTGCCAATAAACCGGTAGTCATGCGAACGCTGGATATTGGTGCAGATAAAGACCTGCCATATTTCTCGATTGAGGAAGAAAATTCAGCATTGGGCTGGCGCGGTATCCGCTTTACCCTGGATCATCCTGAAATCTTCTCTTCTCAGATTCGCGCCATGCTAAAAGCCAGTATCGGTCTGAACAATCTGCATATCCTGTTGCCGATGGTGACCAGTGTCAGTGAAGTTGAAGAAGCACTGTATCTGTTAGAGCGTGATCATTATGCCGTTCAGGAAGAAGAGCAGGTCAAAATTACCAAACCGCAAATCGGAATTATGGTCGAAGTACCAAGCGTACTGCATCAGATTGATGAATTTTCTGAACTGGTCGATTTCTTCTCGGTCGGTTCTAACGATTTGACCCAATATTTACTTGCTGTAGACCGGAATAATCCACGTGTGGCCAATGTCTATTCACACTTACATCCAGCGATCCTGCGTGCCCTGACCCGTCTGGTAGAGGATTGTCACCGTAATAACAAACCGATCAGTATCTGTGGTGAAATGGCCGGTGATCCTCTATCGGCCGTACTATTAATGGCCATGGGATTCAATACCCTGTCCATGAGTTCTAGCAATATTTTGAGAGTCCGAAAAACGATTTGTCATGTACCGATGCCTGATGCACAGGAATTACTCAAACATGTACTAAAACTGGACAATCCACTCATGGTAAAAAGCTGGATGGAGCATTATTTTAGAACACATGGTTTAGGAGATATGGTGAAATCCACCACCCGTATGGTCAGCGCTTAAGGAGGAACTTTTCCAGGTTCCTCTGCATCTGTCGAGGTACTTATGGAATTTGTGCTTATCCTGCTTATGCTGGCTGCAGCGTTTTATTTTATTATTGTTGCACCGGCCTTACGTTCGCAAAAATCCAGATATACATCTTCTCGTGGTCGTAATAACACAAGTACCAGTCATCAGTATATCCGTGAAACTGAACGTCCTAAAGCCTGTCCCTTATGGGGAATTGAAATTTCTCGTACCCAGCAACGGCGTTTAGGCAAGAATGATCCATCGGTCATTGCCGCAAAACTGTATCGGCAACAGCTAGGAAAATTTGCCAGTTTTCAGCAAACCCGGCCTATGGCTGATGCTGATCCAAATAGATCTTCGAGTTCTGCGACCCTGCCCCGTTTTTTTCAAAATATGTTTCCCGAAGAAGCTTCTTCAACCACCCGGCGGACTTCACCGCATTCTTCGAAAAGAAATTCATCTTTTCACTATACCCTCCAGAATCCCTTAAAGTCAGCTCCTGTCCAAAGCAGATCTACGTCTTCCTGGCCGCCCTAAGCTGCCCATAAAAAAGGGCGATCATCTTGTTGATATCGCCCTTGTTTGTGTTTGGTATAACCACGTTTTGCATTTTTCTTCCGGTCTACAAAAACCTGGCTTTTATTGACTTCATGCATATGTTTGGCCACGAAGTTTGGCATGACTGCCTCTACAGTTTTTTTCTTTGCCATCTTGCTCTCTGTTTAATTTGGGCTAAGGAAATGATCCGCTCGGGATGTGAAATAATTATAGGGGCGACTGGCCAATTTTCAAGCAGATCAGAACTTAAATATTTTCCAGAAAATAGATAATTTGGTAGATATTCTTGCTGTAAAAATCAGAAAATTGTGAGCAAGATAATAATGTTTTAGCTGCCTGTTTAATCTTTATATTTTAATTTCAAATCTAGCTATTTTAAAAATATTTATATAATTAATGGCTTACGCAATAATTTATAAAAAAATAAAAGAAATATTGAAATGTTTTTCTGACTTAGAGAAGACATCTTAAATTCTGATTTTCTTACTTAATCATTTTAAACTGAGTGAAAAATTTGCATATTTTAACATTGTCACATTTCTAGAAATATCTTATGTTCAAATTAGATTGTTTATTTTCAATGACTTAATTTTTATTCATTTAGGCAGTATTTTCTGAAGTTACAGAAAAACCAAACTTATTGCCAAAACACCCAATTCAACAACTCACTTAATTAAAAATCTGTTGGAAATAAAGCCCCTAATGTTATTCCTGCGCTTATAGATGATTTTTTTGAATGCTGGAATAACGAATAAAATTCTCAACGCTTGGAGAGAAATATGAGCCAAGATATGAAAAAGTGCCCTGTCACCCATCTGACTACTGAAGCTGGCGCACCTGTAGTCGACAACCAGAACAGTATGACGGCAGGTAGCCGTGGCCCATTGCTGGCCCAAGATTTATGGCTGAATGAAAAACTGGCTAACTTTGTTCGTGAAGTGATTCCTGAGCGCCGTATGCACGCAAAAGGTTCAGGTGCATTTGGTACCTTTACCGTAACCAATGACATTACTGAATATACCCGTGCAAAAATTTTCTCGGAAGTCGGTAAAAAAACCGAACTCTTTGCCCGTTTTTCGACCGTCGCCGGTGAACGCGGTGCAGCTGATGCAGAACGTGACATTCGTGGTTTTGCCCTGAAATTCTATACCGAAGAAGGGAACTGGGACCTAGTCGGTAACAATACACCGGTATTCTTCCTGCGTGATCCACGTAAATTTCCTGACTTAAACAAAGCAGTAAAACGTGATCCGAAAACCAATAAACGTAGCGCCACCAATAACTGGGATTTCTGGACTTTATTGCCGGAAGCACTACATCAAGTTACCATCGTAATGTCCGATCGTGGGATTCCGGCTGGTTACCGTCATATGCACGGTTTCGGCAGTCATACCTACAGTTTTATCAATGCCCAAAATGAACGCTTTTGGGTAAAATTCCATATGCGTACCCAGCAAGGTATCAAGAATCTGACTGATGCTGAGGCAGCAGAGTTGATTGCTAAAGACCGTGAAAGCAGTCAAACCGACCTGTTTGATGCGATTGAACGTGGCGATTATCCGAAATGGAAAATGTACGTTCAGATCATGCCTGAAACAGATGCCGAGAAAGTGCCTTATCATCCGTTTGACCTGACCAAAGTCTGGCCGAAAGGTGATTATCCACTAATTGAAGTAGGTGAATTCGAACTCAACCGTAATCCGGAAAACTATTTCCAGGACGTAGAACAAGCCGCTTTTGCGCCAAGCAATCTGGTACCAGGTATCAGCTATTCACCGGATCGCATGCTACAGGCACGTTTGGTCAATTATGCTGATGCAGCGCGTTACCGTGTAGGTGTGAATCATGCCCAGATTCCGGTCAATGCCGCACGTTGCCCGGTACATTCAAATCACCGTGATGGTTTGGGCCGTATGGATGGCAACTATGGTTCATTGCCGCATTATGAGCCGAACAGTTTCAGCCAGTGGCAGGAACAGCCAGAATTCAGAGAGCCCCCCCTCAAAATCACGGGTGATGCAGATTTCTGGGATTATCGCAAAGATGATAATGACTACTTCAGCCAGCCACGTGCCCTGTTCAACCTGATGAATGATGAGCAGAAACAGGCTCTATTTAATAATACCGCAGCCGCAATGGGTGATGCGCTTGATTTCATCAAGTACCGTCATATCCGTAACTGTTATGCCTGTGATCCCGCCTATGGTGAAGGTATTGCTCAAGCTCTTGGGATGAGCGTAGCTGATGCCCAGATGGCTCGAGCAACTGATCCAGCTAAAGGCCTACCAAGCTTTCTCTAAGTTTTTTAGCTTGAACTGAGCGAATAAAAAACCACCCGAGGGTGGTTTTTTTATTGGTGTTAAATTAAAGCATTAGGAATATGAATTGCAGTTCATTTCAGGTCATGTGTTTGACGGTCACGGATTTCAAAAAGGTTCTTCTACCGGTACCCAGATCTTTTTCATATCCATCAGATTCACGAAGAAATCATTGCTCAACATACCCACCCGATCAGTCAGTATGCCATGCTTGTTTCCACCACGATTGGCACCTGTACCCTTCAGCATAGGATTTAATCCTATACAAATGAGAGCTACTCTATATGCTAGCTAACGACTCAATCGTTATACAGGAGTGATCTTAAGCCCTTAGACAATAATCCGTTTGCCCTCACGAATACAGTAAAACGGGTTAATCAGCTTGGATGAATGCTGAATAATATGCTGCAGTTCATTTTCAGGCTGGTCACGTGCTTCATCAGTGAGCTGGAAGGTCCGATAATGGATCGCCATTGAGCAACGTGCCATTAAGTCCTGATGGGCATGAAAAGCATCTTCCGGATTCATATGAATATTGCGCATCAGTTCACGTGGTTCATAGGCACCGATCGGTAACAGCGCAATTCGTGGTGGCCCCAAGCGTTTGCGAATTTCCTTGAAATGCGGCGCATAGCCGCTATCCCCGGCAAAATAGCAATGATCCTTGCCATTCAATAAGGAAAAACCGCCCCATAATGCGCAGTTCTGGTCACGCATTCCACGTCCTGAAGCGTGCTGTGCTGGCGAATAGACAATCTGGATATCTTCAAAAAATGCATTTTCCCACCAGTCCATTTCAATGACATTATAGTCTTTAGGCAGGTACCAGCCATTACCAAGGCCGGTATAGATCGGCATTTGATAGGTCTGATGCAGCCAGGCCAAGGTCGCCAGATCCATATGATCATAATGGTTATGGCTGAGCAATACGGCATCAATATGCGGCAGCTCATCCAGGGCAATGCCAGCAGGAATGACGCGCTGTGGCCCTCGGGATGCAGAAGGACTGGCATATTCACACCAGACCGGATCAGTCAGAAAATTATACGGCCCGATCTGGATCAGAGCGGTGGCATGCCCAATAAACCAGATTTGCCAGTCATCTAAAGTGGCTTCCGGCCGATTTTGTGGCAAGGCACGCGGACGTGAAAAAAACTCGGCACGTTCCTGTTCCAGATTCACTTCCCAGGTGCTGGATTTTCTGGTGAATAACCATTTATACAAGTCAAAGCGACTCTGCTCGAGCGAATGATGCTCCAGATTCTTAAACCGCTCACCATCAAAATGATCGGAATGTAGATAATCAAATACCGGCTTGGACCAGAGATGTTTCCAACTGGACTCAGTCTCAAGCTGAAATTTTTTAGTCTTGAAAAGATCTTGCATAAATATCCACTATTTATTATTTGTTATATGCAAGACAGCATCCACCTGGAATTTTCAAACGGAGCATCTCTTTAAATCGCATACAAACTTATATACTTCGGTATTTCAGCATAGTATGAAATACGTGCCTAAGATTCATTTATGTTTTTGTTATTTTTAGCAAAACATCGAGCCCATGGAAAGACTAAAACCGATGAAAAGCTTCTAAAAAAATGAATACTCGAGATCAAGTTTGTGTCCATTCTTCTTTCTAAAAAGACAGGAGAATGATCGATATTCATCCGATAATTCTCACTCCGTACCTGACTGTACATGATTTCATGACCTAAATTTTTATCCCGTATTCATGTAATCACGCTTGATGCCCTTCTGACTATCCGACGAAAGTTATCTGCTGAAATCTTCACTTCCTCAAATACGACCTTGGGTTCGTTCCAGCCATACCGCTTTGGTTTGAGGTTTCACAAACAGAGTAATAATTTCCGGGTGTAGCTGTTTGATCTGCGCTTCAATCCGGTTAACGCACGCTTCGATCTCATCAGAAGTGAGATCGTCTTTGAATTCCAGACTTAAGGAGGCAATCACCTGATGCGCGCCCATCTGCTCAGTCAGTACCCCATTGGCACTATAGACCGCAGCATCCTGCTGGGCAATGTTAAGCACATTTTCACGCAGTCTAGGATCTGCTGTTTCACCCAGCAATAGGCCTTTGGTTTCACGTGCCAGTAACCAGGCCGATACCGCCAACACGACACCAATTAGAATAGAGGCAGCACCATCCAGCTCAGGAATATTCAGTTGATGAGCCAGGAAAATCCCGATCAGGGCAATAAAAAGACCTACTAGCGCAGCAGTATCTTCAAATAATACGGTAAAGGTGGTCGGATCTTTACTCCGTCTAAAGGCTTCGAAATAGCCCATCTTCCCTTTCATTTTACGGAAGGTTCTTAAAGCCACTGTCCAGGAGAATCCTTCACACAGAATCGCAATACCCAGCACAATATAGTTGATCATCGGATCCTGCATTTCTTCAGGATGAATAATGTGCTGGATGCCCTGATAGATCGACACAATGGCACCTAGAGCAAAGACCATCAAGGCCACGATAAAGGCCCAGAAGTACAGTTCACGACCATAGCCAAAAGGATGGTGGGCATCTGGGCGCTGCTCTGCCTTTTTCATGCCGTACAGCAACAGAATTTCATTCAGGGTATCAACCACCGAGTGAATCGCTTCACTCAGCATCGCAGAACTATTGGTGATATAGGCCGCAATAAACTTCACCAGCGCAATAGCCAGGTTGCCAAATAATGCTGCATAGACCACAATTTTATTAGATTCAGATGACATTCAAAGTTGTCCTAGTTTTTCCTCAAACAGATGGATCTATTTGATTTTTCATTTTATCTCTTTGCATCTTAATAAACTGCTGCGATAAATTGTTTATTGTTTTGTTGTTCTCATTTTTAATCGGAATCTTCATGCCTGTAATTGTCCATACTTCTGCCGATCGGCATCCTCAGCTCCTAGAATTGTGGGAACAATCCGTCCGTGCTACGCATCATTTCCTGAATGACGCGCAGATCCTAAAGATCCGTCAGCAGATTATTGATCATAATTATTTCACCCACGTGCAATTGTTCCATGTGGAACATCGGCAGCAGATTCTGGGTTTTATGGGCATTGCAGGCAACAAACTGGAAATGCTGTTTGTCTCTCCTGCGGCATTTAGAAAAGGCATAGGCAGCCAGTTATTACAACATGCTCTTGCTCTAGGTGTGACTGAAGTCGATGTGAATGAGCAGAATCCTGATGCGACTGCTTTCTATTTAAAACATGGTTTCGAGATGATCAGCCGTTCAGAAACCGATGCTGAAGGTAATCCCTACCCAATTCTGCATCTAAAACTGCAAAAATAAAAAAGGAAGCCAAAGCTTCCTTTTAGGTCTGAATTTAACTTGAACAATCTATTTTAAGATTTAGAAAAATACTGCTCGCGCCATTCTTTCCAGAAGTACATCACGATCCCGAACATCACCACGGCAATTCCGGCAAAGGCATGACTGCTGATCACTTCGTTATTCAGGGTTGCACCGAGAATCAGGGCAATGATTGGCGTCATCACATTGCTGAGGGATACGGTGGATGCAGCCAGACGGCGAATCAGCCAGAAGTAACACAGCATCGCCACAATCGAAGACAGGATCATGGTAAAACCAAAGCCGAATAGCGCCTGCATACTTGGCATTTGTGTTGGGAAAGATTGCCAGATAAAAGGAATGATTAGTAATGATCCCAATGAGGAAACAATCAAAGAACCCGTTGCTTGTGACATTGGTTTTAACGGTGCATTGATCTGCTTCACCCAGAAAATCGAGCTGATATAAGACACCATGCTAATCAGCATTAGCACCACACCCCACGGATTCACTTTACTATCTGCTGACTCCGCAAAGACAAAACTTAAACCACCGACGGCAACTGCCATACCGAGCCATTGCAGCCAGATCAGACGGTTGGTTTTCAGGATGACATGCCCGATCAGACCTGCAACCAGTGGTGAGAAACCGAAAATTAAGGCCATTAAGCCAGAGGTCAAATAATTCGCCGCCAGATAGATAAATAACTGCGCGCCGATCAAGTTCAGGCTACCTGCTACATAGCTCATCATGGAGGTTCGATCAAATGGCAATGGATTACGCATGGCAGCCAAGATCGCCAGCGCCAGCAGAGAAGCGCCGAAATAACGGATGATCAGCACCCACATCGGGTGCACTTCCTGCACGCTCCAGACAATCGCCAGTGGCGTTGCTGCCCAGATCAGCACCAGCAAGGCATAAATACTTGCCGTCACCAGCATGGGAGATGAATTTGAATTCATAAAAGACTCAATTAAATTTTTTTAGAAAGAATTGAACTAACTTCTCGTTCAAATCCACAATCGACAATACTGATGGCGGCAGGGATGCCGCCGCTAAACTGGGATATAGGGATATATCCTCAGTTTAGCAAAAGATTTTTATTACTTTTCATCTTTGAAAAGTAAGCCAAACCTACACAAAGCCATTTCAAATCACAATAGAATGTGAGGTCATGACAGCACAATCTGACAGACATAAAAAAGCAGACCCAAGTTGCCCAAGGTCTGCCCTTTTGTAAACTTATCAATAAAACAAAGTTATTTCACAAGTTTACGAAGATCCTGGCTGAGATCTAAATATTTGTCTGCTTCAAACGCTGCATTCTTGCTGATCAGCTTTTTCAGGTGACGCATTTCTTTTGCCGCATTTACAGTAATACCGCCAACAATAACGCCATCAGTCACACCAAACATCACGAATGATGATTCAGCGCGAAGCTCTGGATTGATTTCACCGCGAACTTGCCATTCAGCAGCAGCCATGTCACCCACGAACTGGTAGTTGATGTCCAACTGATCTGTCCAGAACCATGCTGGATTTGGAGTCGGATGCTCAACGCCCATCACATGGCGCGCAAAGATGCCTGCTTGAAGGTTGGCATTTTCCCAAGTTTCTACACGACGGTGCTGACCATCTTCACGAAGTTGAGTTGCCACGTCACCCGCTGCATAAATATCAGCATTTGAAGTCTGGCAGTTTTCATTGACTTTGATCGCAACATCAACGTCCAGACCTGCATCTACTGCAAGCTGTGCATTAGGCACGATACCGATACCGTAAACTACGGCATCAGCACGAAGCTCTTCGCCACCTTCAAGCGTCACGACAACTTCTTCACCCTCTAAACGGCAATCTGCAATCTTGGTTTCAAGACGTACATCCACACCATTTTGACGATGTTGCTCAAGCAGGAATTCGCTCAGGATACGAGGTGAACAGCGACCCATCACCATAGGACCCATTTCGATCACAGTTACCTGACACTCTTTGAAACGTGCTGAAGAAGCCAGTTCCAGACCGATCACGCCACCACCAATCAGGACAATACGACGGCCTGATTGCAATACTGGAACCAGTGCTTGTGAATCTTCTAGGTTACGTAGCGTATAAACATGTTTACCCAGCGCATCGAAGTTCGGCAGACGACGAGCTGCGCCGCCTGTAGCAAGCAACAGTTTGTCATAAGCAACAACGTCACCATTTTGAAGTTCAACCGTTTTCGCTTCAGCGTTGATTTTTTTCACGCCATTGCCACGAATGGTTTCTACACCAAGTTCCGCCAGTTTTTCTTCTGACAGGATTTCAATCTTGGTCTCTTCAGGTTTTAGAATCACGTCTTTAGACAGTGGTGGACGCTCATAAGGAAGATGCGTTTCATCACCGATCAGAATGATTTTACCTTCGTATTTGTTGCCACGAAGTTCTAAAATCGCGCTTGCACCTGCCTGGCCAGCACCTACAATTACGATGGTTTCGATGTTGCTCATGTCTTTAACCTTTTAACTCTGCAGATACGATGCCGAAGCCCGCAATCCATTCACTGATTTCTTCATAACAGTGCGTTGTCATTTCGTACTCGCCCATTTCGCTTAAAGCAGCAAATGCCGCCATCCACGAACGGACTTCCTGACCACCACGGCCACCATCACGGCGGATTTCAGCTTCAGTCATGGCTTCTAGTGCAGCGAAGTCGGCATTCTTGAATTTTTCAAGCAATGCGATATCCCATTCAGCATTCAGAGGAACTGCAACAGAGGTGTCGCCCGCTGCCAGTTTCTGGCCCACTGCAATAATTTTTGACTGACGCGCGTTACGTGCTTCAGGTGTCGGGTTACGACCTGCAATCAGGAACTCTTCCACTTCTGGTGGTACAGAACCCATTTGCGGAGTTGGTGGATCGTGTGACAGACCACCTGTACCTAGGACAAGTACACGCTCATTTTCAAGGTTCAGAGATTTGATGAACTGACCTACAGCACGGCCTAAAGCGATGGTACGCTTCGTAGTTGGCATCGGTGCTGCAGCGCCATTAATGAAAATTGGAATCGTTGGATAACGATCAAGTTTGCCGTCGCACAGGAAGTGCAATGGCTGAGTCACACCATGGTCAGCTTGCATACGGTAAGAATACGCAACGTCCACGCCCTCATCGAGTACACGACGCACTAAGCCCAGTGCTTTGTCTTCTGGTACATCAATGTGTGCATTGTCTTTACCATAGTCCCAGTCACCTGCAGCCGTCGCGCGAATGCCCACACAGAAGCTTGGCATCAGGTCATAGAAGAAACCATTGAAATGGTCAGGACCAAAGGTAATGATCAGGGTTGGGTCGTAAGCTTTTACTTCAGCAGACAGTTTTTCAAACGCTTCACGAACAGCCTGTTCTTTGCGTTTTTCCTGCGGTGAAGCAAATTCCATTAAAGGACTGTGCGATGCACAAATAAGTTTAACGGCCATGAGAGACTCCTTAAAAGGAAGGCAGCCTTAGAACAGGCTGCCGAAAAGTCCATTTCAGACTAGATTTTTATTCGTCAAAGAAACCGGCACGTGGCTGACGTAAGCCGCGAATACCCAGACCGCATTCTGCATTGATCAGAACGCCAGTCAAAGGACGGTTATTTTGACGAGATGCCAAGAGCACATATGAACCTGTCATATCTTCCGGCTCAGGTAAGAAATTCAGTGGCATGCCACGGGCGATTTTCTCAGGATCACGTGCATCGAGCAGGCCAAGATTTTCCTGACCCAAAGATGCAGCACCTTTGATATTCACATTCATACCTGATGGCGCAACGGCATTGACTCGGACTTTAGGTGCAAGTTCATAAGCCAGTTCTTTCATAATGCCTACACCGGCATGTTTCGATGCTGTGTAAACTGGACCGCCACCTGCAGAATAAAGTGCAGAATTTGACAGTGTGAAAATGATCGAACCTTCAGATTTCACGAGCTCATCCAGTGCAGCTTTCGCGCCTAAAATCAGAGATTTGGTATTAATCCCCATAATCTCATCAAAGGCTTTTTCCAGCTGCTCACCTGAAGTATTGACGATATCGGCATAGTGATCCCAGATACCGGCATTACCCACGAAACAGTCGAGTTTACCGTAACGCTCTACAGTCGCTTTAACAGCGCGGACGTTATCTTCATAGCTGGCCACATCACCTGCGATTGCCAGCACGCGGTCACCAAAATGTGCGTTCAGTGCATCGACTTTAGACTGTGAACGTTGAAGAACGGCCACTTGTGCGCCCTCTTCCAGGAAACGTTCTACCAGTGCCCAACCGAGACCTGAACCACCACCAGTGATCAGTGCAACTTCGCCTTGTAGCCAACCCATGATTACTCTCCTGCCATCTCTACGTATAACGCACCATCTTCAAGTACAACTGGGAATGTTTGAATTGGGTCAGTTGCTGGTAAGCAAAGTGCCTGACCTGTTTTCAAACAGAAACGAGCTGCATGAAGTGGACATTCCACTGTACCGTCGTCTTCAAGGTAGCCTTCAGACATAGAAGCATTACCGTGTGAACAGCGGTCGTTCATTGCGAAGAATTCGCCACCGTTGTTGAATACTGCAAGCGCTTCGATACCGTTTACGCCGCAATCCACTTTTAACGCTTCGCCTTCGTCTAATTCGTCAACTTGGCAAACAAAAATCTTATTCATTAGAAGAACACACTCAGGTTATGTGAGTTATAGGTAACTTGGTCAAGCGTGATCTTACGGTTGAAGATCTGGAAGCCCAGGCCGCCTTCAACTTTGCGGATCTTGTCATGACGTTTACCACAGTAAATCGTAACGTCTTTCTCTTTCTGGGTACGGTACAGTAGGTATGTCACGTACACATCGTATTCGCCTTCAACTTCAGTTGGCTCAACAATCACGTTGCTCACCATGTGAGTGGTACGTGATGGAGGCTCTTCAGCCCAAGCCATACCAGTTTCCAGACGTGCAACACGACGTTCCAGAAGATCTTTCGTATCGTTGAATACCCAGGTAGTAGGTGGTTCAACTGAACGACGACGGTCACGCGTTTGAGCGTTTGGTGTAGTACGTAGCGTGTAAGAAATATCTTCAGCTAGCGTGTCTAACCACTCGCGGAATTTCCAGTCATCAAGAAGCTTGGCTTCTTGATACAGGAACTGACTAATTTGGTGATGAAGTTCTAAACTGATTTGACTCATTTCATAAGCTCCTTCTCATATTCGTCAGCCGCAGCTTCAACGTCTTCCCATTTTTCATGAATCAATAAATCTGCCCAACGGCGGTACATACCACGTGCTGCAGTTTCAGAGAAAATATAGTTAGTGATACCCGGGATACCATCTTCACGTACTTTCTCGTTACCTTTACCCATTTCCATAATGAGTTTGTTTTGACGCGCTTTGTAACCACGTAAAACTTTTTGGATTTCGATCCAGTTTTCAGAGTCATCTTGCTCCAGGAAGCCTGCAGGACCGAAGGCACGAGTTGCAGAACGTTCAAATGCTGCTTGTACATCTTCTGGCGCGTCCGCATCACAGATACAGAATGCCCAAACTTCAGTTTTGTTTGGACCACGTGGGTGCCATACACGAAGAGTCGCAGTACCGTTCAACCAAGACAATGTAGGGAACATGGTGTTGTGACCCGCTAAACGAAGCGCACGAGTTTCACCTAGGCGTTCTTTCACTTCTTCGTAAGTTTCACGGAAGTAGTTCGCTACTTCACCGTCAACCCATACGTTTGCATCTGGTTTCTCTGTGAAGAAGAAGCCTGAACCGTGACCACGTGAACCGTATTGGATCGCGTCTTTCGCAGTTTCCCAAACTGGACGAGCAGTTTGTGCAGCACCTAATTTCTTAGAAGATTCGTCGTCTGGTTTCGCACCAAGCACCTGAATTGCAGATGCGTGAGAGAACAACGCGTGATATTGGTCAGATGCGAACTGTTCAGCTGCAAATTTCCAGTTACACTCGATTTCCCATTTGTGTACACCACCCACAATCACAGTACCGCCTTCACGACGATCTACAACGCCGTCCAGGTACCAAGCGATATCGCCCATGTATTCTTCTAGATCTGGAGTCGTTTCATCCCAGCATCCGAAAATCAGGCCTTTGTATGATTTAACACGGTTAACTTCTACCAGACCCCATTGCTCTTTACATGCACCATGTGGGTAAGCACGATCTTCAAGCGGGATGTCTTTTAGAGAACCATCAATACCGTATGACCAGCCGTGGTATGGGCAAGTGAACGCACGTGTATTACCACAGTCTGCGAAGCTTACGCGCATAGAACGGTGACGGCATTGGTTTAAGAATGCTTTGATTGAGCCATCTTTTTGGCGTGCCACGATGATTGGATCTTCACCCATGTAGGTATTGAAGAAATCGCCAGCCTTAGGAATTTGGCTTTCATGGCAAAGGAATAACCATGTACGACCGAAGACACGTTCAAGTTCTAATTCGTAAATGTCAGGATCTGTATAGATAGATGGCGTGATACGTCCATTTTGTGCATCGACTAAAGCGTCGATTTCGCGCACATCAATTTTTCCACTCATGAAAAGCTCTCCTGTGACCAGTTATGGCACAAAGTAATAGACTCAACTTTTCAACGATGATGGATTTTAGGGCGGTTTTGGGGAAATATTTTTTTTGTTTCAATTAATAGTTTTAAGCAATTATTCTAGGCGTGTATTTTTATATTAAAACACTAATCAATCCCTCCAAAGCATTTACTTTCTAAATGACAAAATAATCTTCACGACATAGTTGTTTATAGATTATACTCTTCTGAAATTATAGTAAGACATTTTTTGGATTACTCGACGGGCTGATGATATGGAATTACGACACCTCCGCTACTTCATTACTGTGGCTGAAGAACTCAACTTCAGTAAGGCAGCACTCAAACTTTACACGGCTCAGCCATCACTTAGTCAGCAAATCAAAGATTTGGAAGAAGATGTCGGTGTCAAACTGCTACACCGTACCAAGCGTAAAGTCGAACTGACCGAAGAAGGTGCTGTATTCCTTGAACAGGCCCGCCTGACGCTGGCACAAGCCGATAAGGCGATTGCCATGGCCCGTCAGGTCTCACAGGCCAAGCAGCAGATGCTACGCATCGGTTTCGTCCCTGTCGCAGAGATGAAAATCTTCCCGTATATCCTGCCGAATCTGCGCGTGCAAAACCCTGATTTAAAAATTGAATTGCTCAGTCTGAACAATAATGAGCAAATGCGATTATTGAAGAAAGGCGAACTGGATCTGACCTTTACCCGTCACAATTTCCATAGTGATGAAATTGAAAGCCAGTTTGTGATTCGTGAGCCATTGATCTTCATTTTGCCGAAGGATCATCCTTTAGCGAAATACGACCGTATTCCAGTTAAATTACTGAATGGTATAGATTTTATTATTCCATCTGCAGAACAGTCACTCACCCTGCACAATACGATTATGGAATTTGCCAAGACCAATGGCATTGAGCTTAATATTGTGCAAAAGGCCGATAATATTCTGTTCAATATCAACTCGATTGGAATGGGCTTGGGCTGTGCCATCCTGCCAGGCTATATCGCACCATTGACCATGAACAATACTGTAATCCGCCCGCTGGATGTAGAACTTCCCTTTTTAGATCTTTATGTTAGCTATCGCAAGGATAGTAATTCAGTCGCAGTGAAGAAGTTCCTGGAACTCCTGACTCGCGTATTCTACCTAGACATTAACCGCGACGAACCACATTAATTTTCTATTTTTATAGCAGCACACGTAATTTCCTCTGAGAATACGTGTGCTTTTTTGTTTTTATTTTTTCTGATCAAAATTTCATTTTATATTCATTTTTCCTATGACAGACCACATCTAGCTTGGCTTCCAACATCTCCGACCATGGCTTATTAGGTTTAATTTTTGCTCAAATTAGGCTTCTTTTACAACTTAAGTCTAATAAGAAGTCTAAGGCCCATTTTAATTTTTGAAATTCTGATTAATAGCTAAAAGGCATTAAAAACATTCAAAAAATTCACTGAATGAAATGACACTCATTTGGCAGCAGTAAATCAAATATTTTAGAAAGAAAAAAGGATGACCGAAGCCATCCTTTTTCTAAACTGTTTACGACTTATTTTACACCGTGTACAGCCAGGTAGTTTTTGATCACAGTGTTGAACTCATCTGATTTTTCAACTTGAGACCAGTGACCACATTGACTGAAGATGTGTGCATCAGCATTTGGCACGATGTTCAGGATATCCCAGGTACGAGACACTGGAATCACCACGTCCTGAGTACCGTGAATCAATAGTACTGGTACAGTAATGTCTTTCATTTTTTCGAAGTCTAATGGGAATTCGAAACGGTCACGGTCACGTGCGCCAACCACATCCATTAAACGGTCAGATGCATAGTCATTTTTCGCAGAGTCAAAACGTACTTTTACCAGTTCATCAGTGATCAGGTCTTTGTTCACGACGAACATAGACAGGGTTTTCTTGATGCCTTCTTCAGTCAGAACAGGGTTTGCATGTGCTTTCAATGCAGCAGTCTGTTTTGCACCGCCAGTACCCATAGAGATGATACCAAGCACGCGCTCTGGATAATCCAGTGCCAGCTGGAATGCTAGCCAACCACCTAAAGAGTTACCTACCAACCAGGTTTTCTCAATACCCAGCGCATCCAGTGTACGCACTGCATGGTCTACCCAAGCACGGATACCATAAGCAGTACCAGGGGCCACAACAGTTTGACCATAACCAATCGTGTCAATTGCGATACAACGTGCTTGCTCACCAATTGCAGGCAGGTTCAACCACCAGTTTGCAGCAGCAGATACGCCAGTACCAGAACCATGAAGGAATAGAATTGGTGTACCTTCACCAATTTCGTGGTAGTGAGTCAACTCACCTTCTGCAGTTTCAATCCATTTGTCTTCTAAGCCAAAGAATGGATCTGTTTTATAATCAGGGATTTGAACAGTGCTCATGTTGATTCCTCGTACAGTCTTTAGCTTGCGTGTCCATCTATTCAGAGGTCGACGGCAAGTTGACTCTTTAAAAAATGAATTTTTACAGCTTTATATTAACCGCTTAGCACAGCTCAACTGATACAAAATTACGATTGCATACTATAAAAAATATATAATTTAAGATATTGTTTTATATAATTATTTTAAAAATAATTCCTTATGAATACTCAGGCTTTAAATTTCAAATGATATAAAAAAGAGCGGTATTAGTATACCGCTCTTTTAAATTCTCAATTTTAGAATTTATAGGTATAAGTTGTTGCAATACGATGTTCCTGCAAATCAAAGCCACCTGCAATATTGTCATAGTTGGTATCGATGAACATGTATTGGAGACCTAAGCCTTTTAATTTACCTTCAGGAACAACATAATTAACAATTACATTGTTTTCATCTTCCTTACCACGCTTATTGCCAGCACCATTATCTACGTTCCATCCTTCAAAATGACGTAAAGTTGCAGTTAAACCTTTTGCACCCAGCTCTGAGAAGTCATAGGTATAACCGAGACTCCATGATTTTTCATCTTTACGAATAAAACTTGCTACAGACCAGTTGTCTAAATATGGTTGTGGAACCCATCCGCCCAGAGTCGGGAACATAGTGGCTCTCGTACCATGATCACCAAACATTTGCTGATAGCCCAACTGAACTGTATGAGCACCCTGATTTACTTTTAGGCCTGCAGAAACCGCCTGGCTATCGATATTGCCATAAAGTTTGTCACCAGATTCACTGTTATCAAAGTAACGAACGTGTCCATCGAGCTTAGTCTTTTCACCGACAGTTGTTTTATAATCTGTAGCTACATAATGCTGTTTATAGATATTGGTCACATCGGCATACCAATAGCTACCAGTAAATTTAGGTGTGAATTGATGGTCGATTCCTACGATATACATACCGTCATCAGTGGATAGACCTACAGCTTCAGCTTTAGCAAAATCATTTTGCGGGAACAGCGTTAAATTTTGATATTGATTATCATAACGCGCATTAATACCATCAATATAAGCCAAGGTCAGTTTAGTGTCTTTGATATCTTTAGATTCTAACCATGCGCCACTATAGGTCGTTAGCAATTGACGAGATGGATCAAAGAACACCACTGGTGACATGGGTTGTAAGTCACCTACTTTCAATTCAGTTTGACCAACTTTTGCTTTTAAGGTTACGCCCAACTTGGCATTATCACGTTCAGTCTTCTGATCTTTGTTGCTATATGGCATGTGAATATCATTCACATTATCAGGAGATTTCAAACCTACGGCATATTGTGCTAATACATCGGCACCTACCTGAACCCCACCACCGATATCGTGATAACCAGACTTAGCATCTAGTGTTACCGCTTGCGTCCAGTTACCATAGTTTTTTTGAGATTCATTATCATAATTACGTTCTAAATAAAAATTCTTAAATTTTAATTGAACGTTACTGTCGTCAATAAAATCAGCTTGAGCAGCTGTTGTTCCTAAAGTCGCTGTTGCAGCAATGATTGCTATCCATAAATTATGACGACGCATGGCTTATTCCTAGTAATCAAATTAAGCTATGCCGCTATCATGCTCAACTCTAGTTTTTTTAAAAATCCGACTACAGTATTAAAATTTTTCTATTAATCTCTATAGATAGAATAAGTATGCTGAAATTTGAAAAAGACTTATATTTATAAACAATTAACTAAAATAAAAAATTAACCAGATAATCAATATAAATCCATGTTTTCTATTATATAAACAGCTATTATTTTTTTATTATTTAAAAATAACTTTTTATTTATCGTTTTTATGTTTAAGGAAATGTGCGTGATTATTTTCTTAAAATAAATAGTAATAATTAAAATATCTTATTCTATCGTTTTAATATCTTATTCATTTTATTCAAATAAATAAAAAAGCGCCCTTTCGGACGCTTTTTTTAAAATTTAGCTTTTAACTATTAAGCTTGAAGCTCTTTCGCTTTAGACATAGTCAATGCCAAATCTTCAATCATATCTTCCTGACCACCAACGGTGCCACGACGACCAAGCTCAAGCAGAATTTCACGAGCAGATACGCCATATTTTGTTTCAGCACGTTTAGCGAACAGCAGGAATGAAGAGTAAACACCCGCATAACCTAAAGTTGCAGCATCACGGTCCGCACGGATCTGATGAGTCATCATTGGAATGATCAGATCTTCTGCAACGTCTTGTACTTTAAACAGGTCAACACCAGTTTCCATTTGCATACGATTGGCAACCGCAACAAACAGTTCAAGTGGCGTATTACCTGCACCAGCACCCAGACCGGCAGATGCCAAGTCAACACGTGTTGCACCCGCTTGTACAGCAGAAACAGAGTTAGCTACGCCCATACCTAAGTTGTGGTGACCATGGAAACCGATTTCGATATCTGAACCCAAGTTAGCACGTAAGATACCTACACGGTCAGTCACGTCTTGCGGAAGCATATAACCAGCAGAGTCAGTAACATAGATACAGTTAGCACCGTATGACACCATTTTTTGTGCTTCTTCAAGTAATTTTTCAGGTGTTGCCATGTGAGCCATCATCAGGAAGCCCACAGTGTCCATACCCAGTTTACGAGCAGCAGTAATGTGCTGTTCAGAAACGTCTGCTTCAGTAGAGTGAGTCGCTACACGAATAGTTGCTACACCTACATCATGTGCCATTTTCAGGTGATCAACCGTACCGATACCAGGAAGTAAAAGTGCAGATACTTTCGCTTGTTTCAGGTTTGGAATCACCGCTTTCAGGTATTCTTCATCAGTTGCAGCTGCGAAACCGTAGTTCACAGAGTTACCGCCAAGGCCGTCACCGTGTGTTACTTCAATCAGCGGTACACCTGCATCATCCAGCGCAGTTGCAATCGCAACCATTTGCTCAGGTGTAGTTTGATGGCGCATGGGATGCATACCATCACGTAAAGTCATATCATTAATAATAATCTTAGACATGAAGGTGCTCCTTAAGCTTCAACTGCATTTAAAACACGTTCTGCAAACATCTCTGCGGTACGTGCAGCTGCTGCAGTCATAATGTCGAGGTTACCTGCATATTTCGGCAGGAAGTCACCCAGACCTTCAACTTCAAGGAAGATCGATACGCGGTTGCCATCAAATACTGGACCATTGACCAGTTTGTAACCTGGTACGTATTTTTGAACCTCGAGGATCATCGCATGTACAGATTCAGTGATCGCTGCCTGATCTGGCTCACCTTCAACGAGGCAGTGAACAGTGTCGCGCATCATCAGTGGTGGCTCAGCAGGGTTAATGATGATGATCGCTTTACCTTGTTTCGCACCACCCACTTTCTCAATCGCACCCGCAGTCGTACGCGTGAATTCGTCGATGTTTTTACGGGTACCAGGACCAACTGATTTAGTAGATACAGTCGCAATGATTTCGCCATAGTTCACAGGCTGAATGCGAGAAATCGCTGCAACCATAGGAATCGTTGCCTGACCGCCACAAGTTACCATATTGACGTTTGGCACTTCACCTTGTTCAAGCAATGCTTCAAGGTTGACAGGTGGTACGCAGTAAGGACCAATTGCAGCTGGTGTTAAGTCAATCATTAACACGCCAAGCTCGTTCAGCTTACGGCTGTTTTCAGCATGTACATAAGCAGAAGTTGCATCGAAGGCGATTTTGATGTCATCTTCAACGACATGAGGCAGCAAACCGTCTACGCCTTCAGCAGTGGTTTTTAAACCCATTTTTGCTGCACGTGCTAGACCTTCAGAAGTTGGGTCAATCCCCACCATCCATACTGGTTCTAACCATTCGCTGCGTTGCAGTTTATAAAGCAAATCAGTACCAATATTACCTGGACCGATCAATGCACATTTAATCTTTTTCATGAATGTACTCTCTTGTATTCCCTTATTCAGCAGCAAAAGCAGCTGTTACTGAACCAAAGCCTTCAATTTCAACTTTGAATTCGTCGCCAGGCTGAGCCACGACCATTGGACCTAAAGCACCAGTCAAAATAATGTCGCCTTTTAATAATGGACGGCCACGGCGTACCATTTCATCAGCCAGCCACACAGCAGCATTTAACGGGTTTGCCAGACATGCTTTACCCACGCCTTGAGAAACCACTTCGTCGCCACGTGTCATGACCATCTTGCAGTTCACAAGATCAAGGTTTTCCAGTTTGACCGGCTTAGAGCCCAGAACGAATGCAGCAGAAGATGCGTTATCAGCTACGGTATCAATCAGGCTGATTTTCCAGTTTTCGATGCGGCTATCGACCACTTCTACAGCAGGAAGTGCATAGTCAGTTGCACTAATGATGTCTGCATAAGTGTGTTTTGCTTTAGTCAGATCTTCTTTGATGACCAATGCGATTTCAGCTTCAACTTTCGGTTGAATCAGCAAACCTGCAGGGATTGCTTCACCATCGCCATAGGCCATGTCGGCAAACAACATACCGAAGTCAGGCTGATCTACGCCAAGCTGTGCTTGAACCACTTTCGATGTCAAACCAATTTTACGACCTACCAGACGGCGACCTTCCGCCAGAGCACGCTCGGTATTTACTTCCTGAACGGCATAGGCAATATCTACGTCAGCACTTTCACCACCAAGTTCCGGGCGAATCGGTGCGATCGCAGTTTTTGAGAGTTCAGCAGTACGTAATGCTTGTGCAACTGATTCAACAACAGCAGAATTCGACATCAATGTTTCCTTAAACTGCAAAAATGAGGCTTATGCCGAGAACTAAGACAAGCAAAATGTTCTGACCTGATCATTTCGATCATTCCAATAAACAATTGCGCCTAGTACGGGCATATGAATAAACAGTTTTAGGATGGGAAAAATACGACGTGAATGCCAATAGTTATTTTATTTTTTGCAATAGCTATTATCTATAAATTAAATTTATAAAAATCAATTAAAAACATAATCTTATAATTATGAATTAAGTTATATCCAACTAAATAACTCAACAATCATGACAGAACAAAACCACTGTAATCACAACTTTAGACTAAAAGATAAGATCAGTTGTTCAAATCTACCGCATTGATCCGCATCTTCTATTTCAGAAAATGCCGGATCTTGAAGAATGACTAAGATACTGAATTAAATCGCTTCCTTCCATTGGACTTTAGCCAATAAAAAGTCATGCAAACTGCTGACATCCTTTACAATCGACAGTGGATTAAACTGTGCCAAAGTTTCCGGTGTATGTACGCCATAAGTCACACCTACACTTGGCATGGCAATGTTCATCGCCATTTCCAGATCATAAGAAGTGTCACCGACCATAATCGCTTCATGCGCATTGACACCAGTTTCAGCCAGAATTTCAGCCAGCATTAAAGGATCCGGCTTCGAGCGGGTTTCACTGGCAGCACGAGTGGCATGGAATAGTTCCAGACTATTCGTTTGTTTTAGTACCCGGTCTAAACCTTTACGGCTTTTACCTGTTGCCACCGCTAGCTTAATCCCTTCATCTTTTAAGCTATACAGCATCTCAGCTACGCCCTCAAACCAGGCATCTTCAACAGAATTCGCCACATAGTGTTCTGAATAGGCTTGCAAAATATCCGCATGTAATTCTGGTACAGTTGGGAATAGTCGCTGTGCGACTTCTGGCAAACCCAGCCCGATAATGCCCTTCGCATCTGCATCAGTTAACGGTTGCTGAAATTGCTGCGCGGCAAACTGCAGGCTCGACACGATCTGACCCACTGAATCAAATAAAGTGCCATCCCAATCAAAAATGACCAGTTTTACAGGTGAATTCATATAAGGTTCCTAGTATTTGATTCAGTGTCTTTAAGCCCTCTCCTTCTAGGAGAGGGTTTGGGAGAGGTGAGTTAAATTAATTCCCCACCACAATTAACATCAGTGAGCAGCTGTTTTCGTATAGGTATTATCTACTTTTCAAGGATGAAAAGTAGCAAAAATCCTTTGTTACTCTGATGGCACGTCCCTGTACCACAGAGTAACAGCGACATCCATGTCGCCCTTCATTGATTTAGAAATTGTCTTGAATCATCTCTAATAAAGAGGGAAATTTCTCCCACTCAAGTAAAGCAAGATAAGACTCATTAAAAAGCTAAAAATTACTCGTCATCTTCCGTAGGTATTACCACCTTATCCGCCTTTTGTGCACGAAGCTGAGCTACAAGACTCTGCATATCTTCAGGCAAAGGCGCTTCAATCGTCGGATAGCCTGGAATTTCCAGACGCATCGCATGCAGACATAAACGACGTGGTTTTGGTCCACGATATTCAGTCTCGTGACCATATTTCTCATCACCCACTAACGGATGACCAATGCTGAGACCATGTACACGAATCTGATGGGTACGACCAGACAATGGAGAAGCATACACCAGTGTCGCATGCATAAAACGCTCTGCCACATTCCATTGGGTTTTAGACTCTTTGCCTTCTTTAGAGACACGGACACGGCGCTCACCATTAGAAAGTTCATAACGATGCAAAGGTGCATCAATGAGTTGCTTATCTAGCGTTACCTGCCCTTTCACGACAGCGGCATAAGTTTTTTTAATCTTATGTTCACGTAATAAATCTTGTAGCGTTTTTAAGGTACTGCGCTTTTTCGAGATCATCACCAGACCCGATGTGTCACGGTCAATACGGTGAATCAATTCCAGGTATTTTTTACCTGTTGCAGCACGTAGGCCTTCAATCAGGCCATACGCCACACCGCTACCGCCATGCACAGCAATACCCGATGGTTTATTGACAACCATCAAGCCTTCATCTTCATATACCACACGTGACAGAAGACCTTGAGCCACCTTGTCCGAAATCGGCGCTTCTGATTCATCTTTTTGTTCATAACGAATAGGTGCCACACGAATCTGGTCGCCAATCGCCAGTTTGGTTTCGGCCTTAATGCGTTTTTTATTGACGCGAACCTGTCCTTCACGAATCAGACGATAAATCCGACTTTTAGGCACCCCTTTCAGACGACTGAACAAGAAATTATCGATTCGCTGTCCATCTTGATGTTCATCCACTTCAAACCAAGTGACGCTTTGCCATTGTTGTGTAGAATTCATACAGTTACTATGACCCAAAAATTACTAAAATTGATTAAAAACTGATCACTTAGGTTATGCTTTACACAAGAAACATAAGCTTAGCCCATAGGCAGATGATGCAAGGTTTGATATAGTCAGCGCACGGAAACCATCGTTTGTGAGTAAAAGTTGAAGCATTTCAGATTTCTCTGAACTTGATTATTCAATTAAAGACTCACATGATACGGGAAGGTCCCAAAAGAATTATGCCGACGCCGAAGGCTTATTATATCGGCAAACAAAGCAAACTGTTGCGTTTAATTGTACCTCAGGTACATAAATCAGTTTGTCTGAAAAAATATGTCGCCAACCTAGTTGGTTTTTAAACGTAAACTGATACACATCAGATTAGTCGCACCCTGAAGACGACTTCAGGCTACAGCGTTTGATGCATTGGATCTGCACAGTTTGTAAAGATACGACGACAATTCCGTATCAAGACACTTTCTATAAAGAAGGGATGATCTTCGAGCAATGTGACAGTGAAAGTTACTCACATCTAATGCACCGCTTGTCCGCCAGTGAAACGTTCAGGTGACTTTAATCGTTTAAAGATTGAAGCCGTATTGCCATCATCAATACGTGAATCAAAATACCGAAGCTGATCTATATTCAAGTAGACGCCGGGAATAAAAGACTCAGACCACAATGCCAAGCATTGGAGATCTGGGCCATTGATCCGTGATGTGTGATGTTCGCTACGTGAATAGCGATTTTTTGCTGTGTATCACTATAAGGTGTTACACCCATGAAACGTATGTTGATTAATGCAACACATGCCGAAGAAATTCGCGTTGCACTTGTCACTGGTCAGCGTCTTTACGATTTCGATTTAGAGAATCGTACCCGTGAACAAAAAAAATCTAATATCTATAAAGGTCACGTGACTCGCGTTGAACCTTCTTTAGAAGCTGTATTCGTTGAATACGGCGCAGGTCGCCAAGGCTTCCTGTCTATGCGTGAAATCGCAAACTCTTATTACAAAGCCGATCCTCGCCAAACTTCAAATATCCGTGAACTGATTACTGAAGGTACTGAACTTCTGGTTCAGGTGGAAAAAGAAGAGCGCGGCAATAAAGGCGCTGCTCTCTCAACTTTCATCTCTTTAGCTGGTCGTTATCTGGTTCTGATGCCAAACAACCCGAAAGGTGGCGGTATCAGCCGTCAGATTTCTGGTTCAGTACGTGAAGAACTGAAAGAAATGCTGGCCTCTTTAAATGTGCCACGTGGTATGAGCGTCATTGTTCGTACAGCAGGCATTGGCCGTTCTCAAGAAGAATTACAGCTTGATCTGCAACATTTGCTAGACCTTTGGGCACAAATTCAAAGCACTGCAAATTCAGGTCCATCACCTATGCTGGTCCATCAGGAAGCAGGTGTGGTAACTCGTGCCATCCGTGATTACCTGCGTGATGATGTAGCAGAAATCCTGATTGACTCTGAGCAAGCCTATAACGAAGCTTATAACTTCGTTAAAGCAGTAATGCCGCTTCAGTTAGACAAACTGAAAACTTATACATTGAATGAGCCTTTGTTTGCGCATTTCGGTATCGAAAGCCAAATTCAAACTGCTTATGAACGTGAAGTAAAACTGCCTTCAGGCGGTTCGATCGTGATCGATCAAACTGAAGCTTTAGTTTCAATCGACATTAACTCGGCAAAATCAACTCGCGGTCAGGACGTTGAAGATACAGCGTTAAATACCAACCTTGAAGCCGCTGAAGAAATTGCTCGCCAATTACGTTTACGTGATATCGGTGGCTTAGTTGTCATCGACTTCATCGACATGACCAAAGACCGCAACCAGCGTATGGTAGAAGCGAAACTGCGTGAAGCAACTCAAAGCGACCGCGCACGTATCCAGTTCGGCCAACTGTCTCGTTTCGGCCTGATGGAAATGAGCCGTCAACGTCTGCGTCCATCGCTTGAAGAAGCAACTGGTTATGTCTGCCCACGCTGTCATGGTACCGGTATGGTACGTGACCTGCGTTCTCTATCACTTTCAATTATGCGTAAAGTGGAAGAAATCGCACTACGTGAACGTCATGGTGAAGTTCAGGTTGAAGTACCAGTAGAAATTGCGGCGTTCATGCTCAATGAAAAACGTCACAGCCTGGTATATCTGGAACAAACTTCAAATACACGTGTGACTGTACTTCCACATCCACACTTGGAAACACCTCACTACGAAATTTCGTATAATCCTGAAGGTTTCGCACCGACAAGTTACGAGCGTACTGAAGCAACCCGTTCAAGCGAAAAAGAACTGGGCTATGAGTCTTCTGAGTGGCATTTAGAAGAAGAACATACGCATACCGCTGCACCAGCACCTGCTCAGCAGCAAAACAACGGCAAAAACAATAAACGCCGCAATAACCAGAATCAGCAAAACGTACAGCAAGCACCTGCTGCACAACAGGCACCTGCTCAAGTTGCCGCACCTGCTGCCAGCCCATGTGCATGGTTAGAAAACCTGTTTGTACAAAAACAGGCAACTACTGTTGATCAATCTCGCACAGCGAACAATGCTGCTGCTGCTATTGAACAGATGGTGAATGGCGGTGCAGTGAGCCGTGGCCAGTTCGGCCAGGTTGCTCCTGTAACACCAGCAGTATCCGCACAGCCAACAGCTGTTGCAGCACCAGCAACTACCGGCAATGCCTATCTGGCGCCATCGACTGTAGTCCATAAACCAGAGCGTGATCAGTCTGAAAAAGCTGAACGTGAAGAGAAATCACAGCGTCATAACAAAAAAGCACGTAGCAACAAGCACAAAGAGCCACGTGAACAGGCGCAGTCTGATAATGCATCACAACATCAGGTGCATGAAGAAGTGGTTCAGGTTTCTCGTCAGGAACAACGTCAGGAAGCGCGTGAAAACAAACGCAACTCTCGCCGTCAGCACCACAATGAGTCTGCACAGCAAAGCGATACTCACGGCAATGAGCAACAGCAAAACGTGCCACGTCGTGACCGTCGCAACCAGCAACGTCCAGAACGTCCAAATCGCCACCGCGATCCAAGTGTTCTGAATGAACAAGCTGCACCTCAAGCACCTGCTGCCGTTGAAGCGCCAGCAGTCAATGAAAAGCAAGTTCGTGTGGAACTGGTCGATGCTCCTCGTAAAGAGGTGATGCCAACAGCAATGGTGGTAAATATTGACGAGGCGAAAAGCGAAATTGTGGCATTGAATGACACTGCTCCAGTCGCAAAACCTGCTGTTGAAGTGACTGCCCCTGCCGATGCTCCTGTAGAAGCACCAGCTGCGGAAGAGTTCCTGGCTGAAGTGACTGCATCTGCTCCTGCAGAGAAAACGCCTGAAGCTCAGTCATCATCAAAACAGCGTGCCAGCAATGACCCACGTCAACGTCGTCGCGACCGTCGTGCTGCACAAGGCCAACAGGCGAAAACTCAGCAATTGACACCATCACAGGTGCCAACACTTGGCCAATACACTATTGGTAGCCTGATTCGCCATGTTTATGGTGAAGACTGTTCAGTCCTGATTGAACAGTTCGGTCTGTTACCAACATTTAACCGCGCATTGCAAAAGTTCACGCAGGAATATAATGCGACTTTAGCAACGGTTTCGACCGCGGCCACAGAGAAAAAACCTGTAACTCGTGATGTAGAAGTCAGCAAAGCGCAACCTGAAGCAGAACCTGCACCTGTGCTGGATTTAACTCCGCCTGCACCGGTTTCAGAGAAACGTGTGGCGAATGATCCACGTGAGCGTCGCCGTCTTGCTAAACTGGCTGCCGAGCAAGCATTACAGCAGGCTAAACAGCAAGCACAAGCTGAAGCAGAATCTACTGCGGCTGAACCTGCTGCAGAAGCAACGGCTCCAGCGGAAGAAGCGAAAGCTGAAAGTGCTGAAGCTGCACCTGCTGAAGCTCCGGTAGCTGCAGTAGAAAGTGCTGATACAACTGAAGCGACTCAAACTCCTGAGCCAGCTGCGGAAGCATCTGTAGAAACTGCGAAAGCTGAACAGGCTCCCGCTGAAGAAGTCACTGAAACAACTACAGTTGAAGTAACTCCAGCAGAAAACGAAGCTACGCCTACCGAAACTCCGGAAGCCGATAAAGCTGAAGAAACTGTAGCAAAAGCTGAAAAACCGGCTACCCGCCCACGTCGCCCACGTGGCCGTCCACCGAAAAAAACCAATACTGCAACTGAGTCATAATTCGCCCAATTGCAGTTAACTAAAAAAACCTAGTCATTTCGGTGGCTAGGTTTTTTTTGCTAGATTTTGTCAGAATAGGTTGATTACTCTAGTTTCAACACGCTAAAAGATGGCTATCATCCGTTTATTGCATATAAATTAAACGCATTGGATACGAAAAATAATAGGACGCCCATGACCCAGACGAACCAACCCGATCTTATTGGCATTGCAGATGTCGCAGCCAAAATCCCTGCCTTCATCAGTAAGGTCCCTAATCTGCTGAACGGACTGCGACAGGCTTATTTACGTACTCCCAATACGCCCGCAGGCCTGGGTTTGGCTTTTGAAAAAGCAACGCAGCGTAATCCTGAAGGTATTGCATTACGTTTTGAGGATCAGTCCTATACCTATGCCCACCTAAATGGCTGGGCGAACCAGATCGCACATTTCTACCTCTCTCTCGGTGCACAGAAAGGTGATGTGGTGGCCGTGATGGTCGAGAACCGTCCGGAGTTTATTGCCAGTGTGATTGGTCTAGCCAAGCTGGGCATCACAATTGCGCTGGTGAATACTTCTCAGGTCGGCAAAGTCCTGACACATAGTATTAACCTGGTGAAACCGATTGCAGTCATTGTCGGTGAAGAGTGCCGTGCTGCCGTTGATGAAATCCGCAATAATCTCAATATTGCCGCTGACCGTTTTCACTGGTTTGCCGATCAGAATACGCAAGAAAATCCCGGACAGGCACCTGAAGGTTTTATCAACCTGGCAGAGCAGATTGACCAGTTCCCGAAATTCAATACACCGACTACGCATTCGGTACAGGGTAAAGACGGCCTGTTCTATATCTATACTTCAGGCACCACTGGCTTACCTAAAGCGGTGGTCTTTACCAATAGCCGCTGGACACTCGCCTATGGCACCTATGGCCATGTCCTGAACCTGAATAAAGATGATGTGATGTACTGCACCCTGCCGCTTTATCATGCGACAGGTATTGTGGTGTGCTGGTGTGGGGTGATTGCCGGAAGCAGTACTTTTGCCATCCGCCGTAAATTCTCCACCTCTTCCTTCTGGAAAGATGTCAAAAAGTTTGATGCTTCTGCGATTGGTTATGTCGGTGAACTTTGCCGCTACCTGATGGATGCCCCACCGTCTGAACTGGAAAAAGGCCATCGCGTTACCAAGATGATTGGTAATGGCATGCGCCCGAATATCTGGGATAAATTCAAATCCCGTTTTGGCATCAAGGAAGTACTGGAACTGTATGCCTCAAGTGAAGGTAATGTCGGTTTCAGCAATGTCTTTAACTTTGACAATACTGTCGGTTTCTCACCAACACCTTATGCCATTATCGAATTTGATAAAGATAAAAATGAGCCTGTGCGTGATGCCAAAGGTCGCTGCAAACGGGTAAAAAAAGGTGAAACCGGTTTATTGATCGGTAAAATTACCCGCCGCTCCCCTTTCGATGGCTATACCGATCCGGAAAAGAACAAGACAGTCATCATGCATGACGTGTTCAGTAAAGGTGATTCCTACTTCAATACCGGCGATCTGGTGCGTAATATCGGTTTCCGTCATGCCCAGTTTGTCGACCGTCTCGGTGACACCTTCCGCTGGAAAGGTGAAAATGTTTCAACGACTGAAGTCGAAAACATGCTGACCGAGTATGACAAAATTATCGAAGCTGTAGTTTATGGTGTAGAAATTCCAAATACCAATGGCCGTGCCGGTATGGCTGCAATTACCCTGCAACCGGGAAGCACCCTGGATGAGCAAGACCTGAAAAATATGGTCAGCACCTTTAAACGCTGTCTGCCTGCATATGCAGTTCCAGTTTTTCTGCGCATTCAAGAACAGGTAGAAACGACCGGTACCTTCAAGTATCAGAAAAACAAACTGAAAGAACAGGCTTTTGACCCAAACAAAACCGATGAACGCTTGCTGGTTTTATTGCCAGGGAGCGATGCGTATTGTGAGCTGACTCAAGAAATTTTTGAGAACATTCAAGCCTATCAATATCGTTTCTAAGTGCTGAAGTTGCCTATTTTTTGTTTAGATAAAGCAGAATTGTTGTATTTATAATCAAACATAGGCAACTTTGTTATTTTTTACTTGCGCTGCAATGAGATCTTGCTACAATACGCTCCATCAAACAAAGTGGTGCTTTCAGAACTCTTTAGTTTCTTTTGCACTGCACAATTAAGCCTTGCTTGATTGTTGGTTCAGGGCCGTTAGCTCAGTTGGTAGAGCAGTGGACTTTTAATCCATTGGTCCCGCGTTCGAGTCGCGGACGGCCCACCATTAAATTTGATATCCCCTGATGGGCCGTTAGCTCAGTTGGTAGAGCAGTGGACTTTTAATCCATTGGTCCCGCGTTCGAGTCGCGGACGGCCCACCATCATTTCTAAAATCTCTTTTTAGAAACTTCAATCAAAGCTACTTTGATTACCCGAATGGGCCGTTAGCTCAGTTGGTAGAGCAGTGGACTTTTAATCCATTGGTCCCGCGTTCGAGTCGCGGACGGCCCACCATTCTCCCCTCTATATTTATTTCTTCTTTCAATATTCTTATAATATTTCCTATATTATTCAGTTCATTCTTTTTATTTAAGCGCAATTCATCCTGACAATTTTAGAATCGCCATTTCCATTTACTCTGTTTTAAATTCTTTAGAAACTCTATTGCTTTTATTCAGTGATCTTAAATTCAGAATCTTTGACCAGCTCATACGCTTTAGAAGGTGCAGGATAACCCTGATCAAATAACTGCTGGTTTGCCCGTTCTTTTTCGTCATAAATTTTTTCCAGATTCATGACCAGATGGGTTGGGCTTTTAATTGTATAATAGAATTTTGCCCCCTCTTTACGGTCCACGATCAGTTCAGTTTGTTCCGGATTAATCGTCCAGCGGTCCTTACGATAGGTCACATTGCTTTCGGTCTGAACTCGTCTGGAATTATTCACAAAGACTTTGCCATAATGCACGATACTGCGATGCACTGTACCATCTGGCAATAAAGTCAAAATAAACACCGACTTCCCTTCCGTACAAGGTGCAAACCGTCCGTCACAATCAATCTGGGTAAGATAACGCCCGACATAGCTTTTGGCATAATCCGGTACAGGTTTAGGATCGACATTTGGTTCTACAGGCAATGCATTATAGGTTGCAGTCTGGGTGAGCGATTTAGCATTACGGGTGTCATAACTTTCATTGGCGGCGGAGATGACTACGCCATCTTGTGCCAAAGTTTTCGTAGTATCAGGTAAGGGTTTGCTTTGATGGTCATCACAGGCAATCAGTCCTGCAACACTTCCCAGCACAAATCCAAGCCGGCATAAACCACTTAAATGATGCGATACATTCGATTTCATTTTAAAAATATACCTGAAGGGGTGCACATCGATATAGGCAGACGACTCACTGAAAACTTATAAGTTTTAATAATGAATTCAATGGAATTTTTATGATCTTAGTGATTTTTTAAGGATTATTTAATCTCCCGTAACATTACTTAACGAATTTATTTTCAATATATACTTTAAAAATTCAGATAAAACTCCATTCTTATAAATACGAGTCATTTTTTAGACTCAACCTTATTTTTTTCTATCAGGAGACCTGGATGGCCAATGTTGGTTTATATCGCTCTAACCGCTCAAACATGATCGCAGGTGTAATGGGTGGTATTGCTGAACGTTTTGGTTGGAACGCAAATTTATTACGCCTAATCTTTGTAATTATTTCAGTCATGAGTGCCGCTTTCCCGGGTATCCTGGTTTATCTGGTTCTATGGCTGGTGATGCCAAAAAAGAATTCTATGCCTGATTATGCCGCGAGCAGAACTGATTATGAACGTCCTGTGCGTACCGTGAATCAGGATAAAGACTACCGATAAAATCGTTTCCTCTTTCACCTAAATATTCATATGGTGAAATTTTTATGCCACGGTCTTTCCCCCAAAAGATCGTGGTTTTTTTTGCCTGATTTTAGGTTTTGGTCTTATTACCATTTTATGCTTTACCCTACTCGCCTATTCAGGATAAGTTGATACTTTCTACTTGAAATGGATTTCAGATGACGCAGGCAGAATGGATTGTGCTTTGGCTGTGTGCGATCGCGGCATTACTGCATGGGGTCAGTGGTTTTGGCTTTCCTATGCTGAGTACGGCTGCCTTATCCAGTGAATATGCCTTAAGTACAGCAGTCACCCTGGTGATTCTCCCCTGCCTGTTATTGAACCTTTGGATGCTCAATAGTGATCCAGAACATAGCTTGTTGCAGAGCATTCGCTATTATGCCTCACGCTATTGGCCACTCATGCTCAGCAGTCTGGTCGGTAGTGTGCTGGGGGTCAAACTACTTATCTGGATCAATGAAGGCTATCTTAAATTATTGCTGGGTCTGGTGATTATCTTTTATGTGCTGGATCAATTACGTCCTACTCCGCTTCGGGTCAGTAGCAGCCAGCTCAGTATGCTGGGATTCGGTTTACTGGCCGGCATGATTGGAGGTGCAACCAATGCCATGGCACCTTTCCTGATGATGTATCTGCTTAGCTGTCAGCTCTCTAAAACCGATATTGTCATCATCAGTAATCTTAACTTTATTGCCAGCAAACTGGTGCAGTTGACCTTACTCTTCCCGATTCTCATTTCTTTGCAAACCCATCAGCGACATATCCTGCTTGGAATCACGTTATTTGCTCTCATCGGTGTCTGGTTAGGGGGGAAAATACGTCATCGACTTTCCCAGCAACATTTCAAATATCTAGTGCTGTTTTTTCTATTTGGACTGGGGATTTACGCACTTTGGCAAAGTGTGGGATTATTACAACACTCTACTATACTGTTTAAATAATATCTTTTTTAATCAAACCACATATTTACTTTTATAAGAATTTCAAAAACGCTTTTAAATAAAAAAGTTGAGCAAGGAGGTTGTATGAACGACCCTTTACGCACCCCGACTGATGCCATGCCAAAAGGAATTCGAAAGGGCTGGATTTTAATTGTGATCGCTGCAGTGGTCTCTTATGGCTTGTATCATATTTTACCTTATGACGAAAATGCCAATAAGGGATTGGCCCTACTGACCTTTATCGCCATTTTATGGCTGACCGAAGCGATTCATATCACCATTACTGCCCTGCTGATACCTATACTGGCCGTCGTCCTCGCCATGCCCATGGCCAAAGGCGATGAACTGGAACCAATTACCACACAAGCAGCACTCACCACTTTCGCAGACCCCACCATCTTCTTGTTTTTTGGTGGTTTTGCCCTGGCCTCGGCGTTGCATATCCAGAAACTGGACAAGAAAATTGCCACGTGGATTATCTCGCTTTCCGGTGGACATCTCGGTGCGTCAGTACTGGCTATCTTTTTAGTGACTGCTGCACTGTCGATGTGGATTTCCAATACCGCCACCGCAGCCATGATGTTGCCCCTAGCGCTGGGTTTACTTTCGCATCTGGATGTTGAAAAAGATCGTAAAACCTTTGTGTTTATTCTGCTTGGGATTGCCTATTCGGCCAGTATTGGTGGCTTGGGCACTATCGTCGGTTCTCCACCGAATGCGATTGCAGCCAAAGCCCTCGGTTATGACTTCGCCGACTGGATGAAAGTTGGCCTGCCGATGATGTTCATTATCCTTCCGGCAATGTTAGTAAGCCTGTATCTGGTGCTACGTCCAAAACTGAATCATAAGGTGAATTTTGTCACTGAAAATATTCCCTGGACTACGACCCGTATTGCCACCATGATTTTATTCCTTTGTACCGCGACTGCCTGGATTTTCAGTAAAAAATTGACTGAAAATTTGGGCATTACACAGCCCGATACCTGGATCGCGATTCTGGCGGCCTGCATGGTAGTGATTCTGGGTACGGCTACATGGAAACAGGTTGCTGAAAATACCGATTGGGGTGTGCTCTACCTGTTTGGTGGCGGCTTGACCTTAAGTGCTGTCTTGAAGGATTCAGGCAGTTCTCTGGTCTTAGGTCAGACGCTGGCGAATGCTTTCGGTGACTCCTCTCCTCTCGTGATTATCTTTGTGGTGGCAACCTTCATCATCTTCCTGACTGAATTTACCAGTAATACTGCCTCGGCTGCCTTACTGGTTCCGGTCTTTGCCGCCATTGCCGACCAGATGGGTATGCCTAAAGAGATTCTGGTGATTGTGATCGGGATCGGTGCTTCTTGTGCCTTTATGCTACCTGTGGCGACACCACCGAATGCCATTGTATTTGGGACTGGTCATATTCAGCAAAGTGAAATGATGAAAGTCGGCTTTGTCCTGAATATTATGTGTATTTTCTTGGTTTCCCTGTTTATTTACTGGTTCTTTATCTAAGTTTAAATAAATCCAGATTCCAAATTAAAAAGCACCCGAGGGTGCTTTTTTTTTCAGAACTATTCAAAACAGCTTTAAGCTCTCATTTTAAAATGGTTCAGTTCCTGATTCAGGGCAGCGATAATATCTGCGCGGCTGATAATTCCGACCAGACGCTGCTCACTCACTACCGGAATATAGTTAAAGGAACGCTCCACAAAATAGGGCACCAGATCCTGAATCGGCTGCAATGGCTGCACAGTGACCACTTTGCGGGTCATAATATGTTTGACTTGATGTTCCCAGCTGCTGCGCACATCTGCAGCACGTTTAAACCATTCTACCACCTGATACATCGCCAGCGTTCCCACCAGCTTGCCTTCCGCATTAACCACCGGCAGGCTCATCAGGTTCATTTCTTTAAATTTATCCAGTGCATGCTGAATATTATCATTGGCATGCAGGGTCACCACGTCTTTAGTCATAATGTCCTGACAGGTAAACTGGTTGACCGCACGGGCATTGGCTCGGTCCTGCGCTTCCAGAATAATCTTTTGCAGGTCATATTCACTAATGTCCAGCAGCTCGGTTTGCTGATCTAGTACTTCCTGAATATCTTGCGGCTGAATAGTGACTTTCTGGGTCGGGGTCGGATCTTTGGAACGGGTATTCAATTGCGCCTGCTGCGGATAACGCTTGCCAATCATTCGATTAAAGACGATCGCAATTACCATCAATAAGATCGAATTCAGCAGCACCGGATAGAAAACGAAAGCATAGCCGAGTTCATGCACCGCATTGCCGCCGAGTACCGCCGTAATAGCCACAGCACCACTCGGTGGATGCAGGGAATCGGTGGTCATCATCAGGATAATAGCTAAAGCTACCGCTAGACTAAAAGCTTCCGTCGGACTGGCAATAAACAAGGCACAGGTCACACCCACTACCGCAGCAATAGTATTACCTACCAGAATATTCCAGGGCTGTGCCAAGGGACTGGCCGGAACTGCAAACAGCAGCACAGATGAGGCCCCCATCGGCGCAATATACCAGGCTTCAAAATCACCCAGAATCCATAAACTCAGTAATGATGATACCGTGAGACCCAGTAGTGCCCCAATACCGCAGAGTAAACGGTCCTTGAGTGGAAGAACTTTAAAATTGGGTTTTAAGGTATTGAGCCAGTCGAGATTGGAATGGAACACGGCGCGCCTGATTTTAATGTTTACAGATTTTGCGCATTATAAAACTAGTCGCTTTAAAGATGTATTTATTTTATATCTTTTAATTACACTTAAATGGATGCTGTTTAAAAAGCTAAGTCACACACCAGAGAAAAACCATCCATCTAGTCCTATTTTACTATTCAATCTCTCATAGGATTTTCAATAAGATCATTCATGTCAGGTGATTTTAGTCTCAGCTTCGCTATGAGAACCAGATTTAATCAGAGGTTCGATTTTGAGCAGCTCGACCTGACCATAATAGGTTGAAAATGCTACATCTCCGGCATCTACCCCAGTACCAATGCGAATCAGCTCGTCGACCGGAGCCAAACGGGTCGGATCAAACTGTACCCACCCGCCTTCCAGATAGGCTTCAAAAATGGCATGAAAATCGGGTAAAAATTTTTCAATTTCCACATAACCGACCACCATGCGTGCCGGAATTCCTAAAGCACGACACAGCGCAATGCCCAAATGAGCAAAGTCACGGCATACACCTGCCCGGTGGATCAGTACATCTGTCGCAGTCGTAAACTGATCAGAGCAGCCAGAGACATAAAAAATATTGTTATAAATCCACTGTTCAATGGCTTTTACACGCGTATAGCCGGGTGTCATCCAGCCAAATGAGCGTTTCGCCATTTCAAGTAATAAATCTGAATTGCAATAGCGGCTGGCCAGCAAATAAGGTAGTACTTCATCCGGCAGGTCTGGAATTTTGACTTCACTCAAGTTTTGCCTCAGATCATTCGGAATGCTCGGCTGACGGGTAACTGTCGCGCTATAGTTCAGTTCAAATGCCTCACAGGGTTCGAGTTGCAACCGGATATGACGGTTTTGATGCTGAGCATCCTGAAATTCATGCCACTTGACCGGCATATTCATAGTGAGCTGTTCTCCGAGAATATTCTGATCGGGATGATGGGCGACCTGAACCATAAAAATAAATTCGGTAGATTGCACAATCTTGTATTTTAAATGGCACTGAATTTGGTAAGTGGTCATGAAGTTCCTTATTATTAGGCATTATTATATTGTGTGAAGATTAAACTAATTCTAAGACCGCAATCGTATGAGATCAGTTTAACTTTATCGCGCTTCAGTGAACAGGATGCTATACATCTGATTTATTCCTGATTTTTGGATCTCATCCCATTGCTATTCCAGCATAAAATTGCAGCAAAGCCGCGCAAAATCTGGCATGAATGAAGACCATTTTAATTTTTTCCAAAATATTTTCAGCGTATTAACCCTTTGCCACTCCCCTGTAAAATCCTTATAATCAAGCACAATTTTTCTCTAATTTTAAGTGGATGACCATGAGTCGCGCCATATCGCATATTGATACCTTCCAAGGCTTAATTCTTGCCTTACAAAACTACTGGGCGGAGCAAGGCTGCGTCGTGTTACAGCCTTACGACATGGAAATGGGTGCAGGGACATTCCACACTGCAACTTTCCTTCGTGCGTTAGGTCCCGAAACCTGGAATGCTGCTTATGTTCAGCCATCACGCCGTCCGAAAGATGGTCGTTATGGTGAGAACCCGAACCGTCTGCAACATTATTACCAGTTCCAGGTTGTGCTTAAGCCAAACCCGGACAACATCCAGCAGCTTTACCTAGATTCTTTAAAGGCAATCGGTATTGATCCTTTAGTTCACGACATCCGTTTCGTGGAAGATAACTGGGAATCTCCAACACTGGGCGCATGGGGTCTAGGCTGGGAAGTTTGGCTGAACGGCATGGAAGTGACTCAGTTCACTTACTTCCAGCAAGTCGGTGGTGTTGAATGCTACCCAGTAACCGGTGAAATCACTTATGGTCTGGAACGTCTGGCGATGTATCTGCAAGGTGTAGACTCAGTTTACGATCTGGTTTGGACCAAAGGTCAGTTCGGTACTGTGACGTATGGCGATGTGTTCCATCAAAATGAAGTAGAACAATCGACTTATAACTTCGAATATGCACCAGTAGAAAAAATGTTCGAACTGTTCGATTTCTACGAAGCTGAGGCGACCCGTTTAATCGAAGCTGAACTGCCATTACCTGCTTATGAGCAAGTGATTAAAGCATCACACAGCTTTAACCTGTTAGATGCGCGTGGCGCGATCTCTGTGACTGAACGTCAGCGTTATATTCTGCGTGTGCGTACTTTGGCACGTTCAATTGCGACCAGTTATGTAGCAGCACGTGCGAAACTTGGTTTCCCAATGGCAGAACCTCACCTACGTGACGAAGTCCTGGCTCAGCTTAAAGCTCAAGTAGAAGCAGAAGCGGCTCAAGCAGAAAAATCAGCGGAGAACAAATAATGTCTAAACATACAGTTTTATTTGAACTTGGCTGTGAAGAACTTCCTCCAAAAAGCCTGAAAAAATTACGTGATGCGTTAAAAGCTGAAACTGAAAAAGGCTTAAAAGATGCGGGTCTGGCTTTCGATGCGATCGAAGCTTATGCAGCGCCACGTCGTCTGGCACTTAAAATCGTAAATGTTGATGCTGCTCAAGCGGATACGCAAAAACGTTTTGACGGTCCTGCTGTGCAAGCGGCTTATGATGCTGAAGGCAAACCAACCAAAGCACTTGAAGGCTTTATGCGCGGTCAAGGCATTACGGTTGATCAGGTGTCTACTTTCCAGGCCGGTAAAGTTGAAAAAGTCTGCTACCTGAAAGATGTGAAAGGCCAAAGTCTGGACGTTTTACTGCCACAAATCCTGCAACATGCTCTGGATCAATTGCCAATCGCAAAACGTATGCGTTCTGCAGCTAGCCGTACTGAATTCGTTCGTCCGGTGAAATGGGTGGTGTTGTTAAAAGACAGCAATGTGATTGATGCAACCATTCAGGATCACAAAGCAGGCAACGTGACTTATGGTCATCGTTTCCATGCGCCTGAAGCGATTATTCTGGCCAATGCAGATGCTTATCTGGATGCCCTGCGCGCTGCGAAAGTGGTTGCGTCTTTTGAAGAGCGTCAAGCAATCATCGACCAGCAAGTCAAAGCGCTGGCTGATGAAGTGAATGCGATTGCCATTGTTCCTGCGGATCTGCGTGACGAAGTCACTGCTCTGGTTGAATGGCCAGTTGCTCTTCGTGCCAGCTTTGAAGAACGCTTCCTTGCAGTTCCTCAAGAAGCACTGATCACCACGATGCAGGACAACCAGAAGTATTTCTGTCTGGTGAATGCTGAAAACAAATTACAGCCTTACTTCATTACCGTTTCAAATATTGAGTCTAAAGATCCGACTCAAATCATTGAAGGTAACGAAAAAGTAGTTCGTCCGCGTCTGTCAGATGCAGAATTCTTCTTCCTGCAAGACCAGAAACAACCGCTTGCGTCTCGTAAAGAGAAACTGGCCAACATGGTATTCCAGGCACAACTGGGTACTTTGTGGAACAAGTCTGAACGTATTGCCAAACTGGCTGTTGCGCTTGCTCCAATTACTGGTGCTAAGGCTGAAGATGCTGAAAAAGCGGCTCTTCTTGCAAAATGCGACTTAACTTCTGAATTAGTAGGTGAATTCCCAGAACTTCAAGGGATCGCGGGTACTTACTACGCACGTCTTGAAGGCGAAAATGACGAAGTGGCTGAATCTTTAGGTGAGCAGTATTTACCTAAATTCGCGGGTGACGTTCTACCGAAAACCAAAACTGGTACAACGATTGCGCTTGCTGACCGTTTAGATACCTTGACTGGTATTTTCGGTATTGGTCAGGCACCAACAGGTTCTAAAGACCCATTTGCGCTACGTCGTTCTGCGATTGGTATCCTGCGTCTGGTGACTGAAAACGAACTTGATGTATCCATTGAAGACCTGATCAAACTGGCTCTGGCTGCTTATGGCGACGTATTGAAAGATCACGACAAGACTCTGGCGGATGCTGTTGCATTCCTTGAAGGCCGTTACCGTGCGAAATACGAAGACCAAGGCGTTGACGTTGACGTGATCCAGGCGGTTCAAGCGTTGTCACCAAAATCTCCGCTTGATTTTGACAAGCGTGTAAATGCGGTAAATCACTTCCGTGCATTGCCTGAAGCTGCTGCACTTGCTGCTGCCAACAAACGTGTTGCCAACATCCTTGCCAAAGAAGCTGCACCTGAAGGTGCTGTGGTTGAAGCCAATCTGGTGGAAGATGCTGAAAAAGCATTGTTCGCTGAACTGCAAAAAATCACACCAGCGGTTGAACCTCTATTCGCTTCTAAAGATTACACTGCTGCGTTGTCTGCATTGGCTGCCCTACGTGCGCCAGTAGATGCGTTCTTTGACGGTGTAATGGTGATGGCTGATGATACTGAACTAAAAGCAAACCGTTTACGCCTGCTTGCTCAGCTACGTGACCTGTTCACTAAAGTTGCAGATATTTCAGTGCTTCAACACTAAAACCTAATTGGTTGTAAAATACACGAAACCCCGCTATAAATTAGTGGGGTTTTTTATTAATATTGCTATGAAAACACTAGAAATCTTTTTATTCAATCTATTCATGGTGGGGGAGGATTTTTCAAATATTTCTGAAACAAGACGCTCTAGAAATACAACAATTATTAAGTGTGAAGGATATATTTTTGAATTCAAACAAATTGATATTCACTTTAACCAATATAAATTTCTAAACCAGCAAAAAATCACAACAGTAGTAAAAATACTGAATGTTCAATCCACGGAAATTGAATCTATATTACAAATTATTGATGATCTTTGTTGGTTACTTTCATTTTGTCAGCAATCATATGTTTGCAGAGCTGGTTATAAATACGATAGCGGAGAACATTGGCATGGCACTTTAGGTACTATAAATAATAAAAACAATATCATAGAAAATAGAGGTCAAGACATTAGATACTTCATTGAGCAAGTTTATCCAACATTTAAAAAACTAAAATCGAAAAGGCAATTAACAGTAATCTTTGGCTATATTTGTGAGGCATATCGCCCATCATTAGCTTATGAGATTTCTCTAATTTCTCACTACGTTGCTATAGAAAATTTGAAGCAGACATTTGCCTTAGATAAAGGATATAAATACTCTAGAGGATATTTTTCACATAAAGATTATCCTGCTTTAGATGTTGCACCTAAAGACTTAGAAAATTATTTCCCGCCTACCAGAAAAACGAAACAATATATACATAAAAAATTCGGGCAAGTTGGTTCAGCAGAAATGACTAGGCGCATGTTTGAAGACATTGGAATATCTAGAGACAACCCTATGGTTAAGTTTTCCCTTAAAAATCGAAACGATCTGATACATGAGGGCTTAGTATTTCCATTTGGACATGAGAATTACTTTGAAAAAGCTGAAAATGATTTCCATAATGTAAGTAATCTATTAAGAAAATATATTTTAACCTTACTAAATTACAAAGGTGAATATTACTTAAGTGAAGATCGAATCGGTCCTTCAGGCTTGATTACTTAGGGTCAAAGGTCAAATTAGCTGATCTTTACATCTCCCATAAGATCACAATAAAACTATGAAAAATAGAAAATCCCTTTCAATAGCTCAATATTTGATGATTGGTATTCTCCCCCCAATCATCACTGAAATTTTAGTATTTGCAGGGATTCAACGTACTTTTTGGCTACATTTTTTTAGCTTTATTATGATCACCGTTTTGGTGATCCTATATAACTATGCACGAAAAAAAACAGACCATACACCTTAGCCCTTAAGCTCAAAAACTATAGGCATATCCCTATATATTTCATATACTCACCCTAACAACACTCAACAAGAAAGAAGCGCATGAAATTTCAAACACTCATTATGACGACTCTTGCGGGTATCGCACTTACAGCATGTACATCTCAACCGACCATTCCACAGCTGGAACTGGGTGTATTACAGGAAGTACAAAATCTCGAAGTTATTCCAGAAACAACCAACAATAAGGCGAAACTGACCAAATTCCTCGACAAATGCGTGATTGAATTTACTGGCGACATCGGCAACAACCGTTCAGTTGAACAATGGTCATTTAAAGGCCTGACCCTGATTGATGCCGGTTCAGCAACTTTCCAGCGTGACGGTACCAGCACGGCACAAAAATTTGACCTGCACGATACGGCAGTACAAAAGAACTTTGTAATTCTGCGCAATCATTTTGCTAAAGATGCCCTAACTCAATGTGATTAAATAGATCGCCCTGTTTTTATGATGAAAATAGGGCTATTTATTTGAATGAACAGAAATTTAATTTTTCTTCTGATTTAAACTGCCTTTTCTTCCTTTTAAAAATTATAAGATCCTCGCATCAAACTACGCTGAACCTATACTCTCTCCATAGCTTATTCATTGTTTTTGGCTGATTATCCGTTACACTGAAAACCAAACTCAGACCGCTCTTTGACGAATTCGAGGTCGATCCATAATGAATATCAAAACCCCAATTATTTTAACGACAGCTTTAATGTTCTGCGCACCTGTATTTGCACAGACCGAAACCACTCAGACCACCAAACCGATTGCGCCTTATGGTGAGAATCCGAACCTGCTGCATGTGTTTGCCTATAAAGCACAGGAAGGCGTTATCAATACCGCTGAAAAAGTAGGTGAAGTCACTGAAAAAGGCATTGCCAAAATCAAACCGGGTGTAGACCGTGCCTGGGGCAATACCAAGTCTGCAGCATCAGATACCATCCAGAAAGTAGATCAGGGTGCGACTCAGGCAGCACAGCAAACGGGTCAGAAAATTCAGCAAACCCGAGAAGTCTGGCGCGGCAATTCACAACAGGCACCGATCGTGCAGCAGCCTTTGAGTCAGCCATCTACCGCAACTCAAAATTCATCGGTATCACAATCCCAATCAAGTTCCGGTACAGCAACCAGTTATGCAGTAGATGATCTTTAAATCATCGCATTGAAAAAAGCCCATTACGGGCTTTTTCTTTTAAGCATTGAAGATAGTTGAGTCTTTCTTTAGACTGAACTCAAATAAAATCATGAGAAGATAATAAAAATGAAAAAAATTCTCCTCAGCTTTATCGCCGGCATTCTGTGTGGTGTAGCCATCCTGTACATCACTTTACTGGTTTCAGGTGAAACCGTGACCTCAATTGCTGCGATTGATGATGAATTATCCTCCATCCCGAGCCTGTCTAGTGCGAATCCTTATAACCATAAAACCGAAGGCGAAAAAATCCAGCATATAGAACACTTGGAGGAAGCTGAATTTAGGCCCGCCTCTGGCAATAATGCCGACCTGTATCGGATCAAGGATATGTGTAAATTAAGAATCGGGACTCAGGGAGATGACATTTATAGCTATCGAACTGCTTATTTTTCGCAGAATCATCTGATTTATATGTTTGAAACCCATTATCGAACATCTTATGACAAGCGTCCCGATGAACGGGTACCCGAATTTAAGCGGGTCTATCAGGAAATTATCTTTAATCCCCGGTCTGCACTGGTTCAGAGTGAATTTTTAAAATTACTAGATAAATACATTACGCCAGAAAACCGAAAAAAATGCTGATCGAATTTGATCAGCATTTAGTTTTTATTTAATAATTTTTAATTTACCTGACGGATGGGCTGACCTTGCTTAAAGGCTGCTACATTTTCAACCATCTGATCCACAATGCGTTGACGGGCATCGACACTACCCCAGGCATTGTGCGGTGTAACAATCAGGTTAGGAATTGAGGCATCGAGCAATACATTGCCTTCTTTTGGTGGCTCCACGGTAAGTACATCCGTCGCAGCACCGGCAATTTTGCCTTCGCATAAGGCCTGAGCCAATGCCTGTTCATCAACGATTCCGCCACGTGCACAGTTAATTAAAAATGCACTTGGTTTCATCGTGTCCAGTTCGGCATGACTGATTAAATGACGGGTATCTTCCGTTAAAGGGCAATGCAGGCTTAAAAAATCCACTTGTGGCAATAACTCTGCAAATGGAATACGGGAATCATCTGCTGGACGGTTGGGCAAAGCTGCAATCAGTACTTTCATGCCAAAGGCTTCTGCCAGTCTGGCAACTGCATGGCCCAGCTCACCATAACCAACAATACCTAAGGTCTTGCCTGCCAATTCTACAATTGGCGCACCCAATAGACAGAACTGGCTGGCCTTTTGCCATTCGCCCTGCTGTACTGCACGTTGATAGGTTAAAAATGAAGTGGCCAGATTGAGCATCAGCATAAGGGTATGCTGAGCGACGGCAGAGGTGCCATAAGCCTGACAGTTACACACCACAATGCCACATGCCTTGGCCGCAGCCAGATCGACATTATTGGTGCCCGTAGCAGAAATCAGGATCAGTTTCAGTTGAGGGCATTGCTGGATGGTTGCCGCGTCAATCATGACTTTGTTGGTAATGATGACATCGACATCGGCCACACGAGACTGAATCTCTGCAGCCGATGTGGCCGGGTATAAGACCAGCTGATCAAATACTGCATGTAGTGCCTGAAAGTCCAAATCCTGTTGGTCTAAAGAAGCATAATCTAAATAAGCGGCTTTCATGGCGCTACCCTCAACCTTGTTTGACAATTTATTTTGATTGCCATTTAAAACAAGTCCTGCAGGGTTTTCAAGCAACTTACTGTCAGAAGTGGTTAATCTACAGACTTATCAATATGGTTACGCAGAGAACGGCGCACCTTATAAATCACATATACACTCAGAAAGATCAGAAAAATAAGAGAAGAACTGAGCAAGATCACTGCAGGATGCACACTTTCCGCGTGTGCAAAATTAGGCAGCATCAGTCCAAGAATAAAACAAATACTTGTAACTTGTTTGGATTGCATATATTTACTCCCTTGTCATATAAACAACCGGGAGCGGTGTGACTATTTTTCATACCGCCTAAGACCATATTAGGCTTTAGCAAACATAAGTCAAGTATTTGTTTTTTAGAAAAATTTTTCGTTAGTTCATTTCACTTCGTGTCACAAACTGTGTATTTTTGTCACTTGCGTCAACGAAACCGGAAGCGCCGTATTCATCTGTATGCAAATTCAGATGCTTATAGCTGAACATATAAAAATCAGCATAGCGTTTCATGATAATCGGATGCATGCCTACATTTAATTCGTCCTGTTCCTTGACCAGTTTCATGATATGCCGGTCATTCATTACCACCAGATAGCGCTCATCATTCAGATTGATGGTCAGCAAGCCATTACCTTTGGCATAAATTGGAATCAGGAATTTATGGTTCAGTGCAATCGCATCACCGGTATAGCTTTCGATCTTGTTGCTGATGACGTTAAAGACCAGTGCATGTCCATAGGTATCCAGCAATAACTGACGCTTTTCCTGCGGCAAATTAACGTGAATCCCAAGCTTGAGCAGATCCTGCTGATCCACCTGTTTATTACTCAGCAATTCACGCAAAATCACCTGTTTTTGCGCCGCATCAAAAAATTGGGTATCCAGTAGCAGATCATTATTTTTCAGGATACGCCCTAAAGCAAAACGATGCCTCGGCAGGATATTCTCAATCACCTTGCGATAATAGAACTTGCTGTTTTTCTTGACCCGACGCATTTTCTGGTAGAAATAACTTTCATCATATTCATGCAATAAAAAGTCATACAGCAGCTCGGAGCTGGCCAGAACAGCGATGGCGTCATGGCCGGTAAATGGCAGATGCAGTACATGATGCTGCGGAAGTACGGCTTCCAGTTTCAGGTAATGTGCCCGGTCTTCGGTGCAATACGGGTCATATACCAGAATATATTCCCGTTCCGGACTGACATCTTCTGCCTCAATCCGCATGCCTTCATTCAGTTCAGGCTGGTAAAACATGTTATAGCGAGCATCTTCGACATCTTCCGGATCAATAGAATATTGCGGCACCATCGCCACCACTCTCTGAACATTCAGCAGATTGGAATATTTAATCGCAGCATAGCCACCCATGGAGCCACCATAGGCAATACGCTGCTGAAACGGCGCAATCAGCTCAGCAATGGCTTGCAACATGTTCCACATGGAACTTTTGGGAAACCAGGATTTATGTTTGGGCATGATTCCCAAAACATTAAATTCAAATTTCGCTAATGATTTTTCGGCATTGATGCTCAAGCCCTTGGCACGGGTAATCAAATCTCCAAATGAAAAAATCAATTCTGAAGATGACCCCGGCATAAAAATTGCGCGTATATGCTCATCTTCAAAAACAATCTGCTTATCCATAACTTTCCCGTGCTGGTGAATCTAACTTTTCGGCAACAATTCACTCAATGAATAGGGCCGAAAAAGTGAATATGCTATTTTATATCGATGAAAAAGATTAAAAAGCGCAAAATATGACACAATCACTGCATCCTGCAGCTCAACAGGGGTTTAGTGCAGCGGCTGAGCTTTATCAGCAGGTACGCCCTGACTATCCGGCAGATCTAAGCCCGTGGCTTACCGAGACACTGTCATTGCCTGTAGATGCAGATCTTGTCGATTTAGGTACCGGAACAGGTAAATTTATTCCCTATTTACGCCCGCTCAGCAGCCACATCACCGCCATTGATCCTGTCCCTGAGATGCTGGCCCAGTTAAAACTGGCACATCCGGATATTCATACCCTTGAAGGGATGAGCCACCAGCTTCCCCTGCCCGATCATAGCGTGAATGCTGTGTTTTGTGCACAGTCATTTCACTGGTTTGCCAATCTGGAAACCTTAAAGGAGCTGGATCGGATACTGAAACCTCAAGGCTTTCTGGTACTGGTCTGGAACCAGCGTGATATTACAATCGACTGGGTCAAAGCCCTGGCAGATTGTATTGCACCACTGGAAGCTGATACGCCACGCTATCATAGTGGTGCCTGGCGTAAAGTCTTTGAGGAACAGAATCTCTTTCAGCCTTATGCTGCAACGCAAATGCAACAGCTACAGCATGGCCCTGTCGAGCAGGTAGTTTCCAAACGCTTATTGTCAACCAGCTTTATTGCGGCACTACCAAAAGAACAGCAACAGCAGCTCAAGCAGCAATTCGAACAAATTATCAAAAACTATACGGACAAGGGTGCAGAAGATATGATTAATTTCCCTTATGTCACCTATGTTTATGTATTCAAGAAAAATAATTAGGAACAGGATTCACTCATGCACACGATTCAATTGATGTCACGAACTGCACTTTTCACTGCCGCCATGTTTTTGATGGCCTGTGACCAGAAAAGTTCACAATCTGTAGAACAGCAGGCAACGGAAGACTCTGCATCAGAGGAAATCATGCAGGAATTGAAAACTGGACCCGTGAAAAACTTCCCTAAAACGGAAGATGATCCCCATGATATTGCTGTCTTGAATGACTATGAAGAACGTTTTCAGGAAATGAGCGCGGATCTGGAAGCTGAGCTCAATGGCATGCGCAATGATGACAATCTGACTCCGGAATTTGTCCAGCAACGTCAACGCGATCATGTCCAGTCTTCGCTAAATATGCTCAAAGATCTGGAGCTTAAAACTGAACAGGGCCGTTATATTCAGGGTTTGATGTATCAATACTGGGAACATCAGGAAAAACTGGTGAATAGTCCGAAATCTCAGGCCTCTACCGTAAATGAAGCCAGTGAAAATGTAAAAGGTCTGGGCAAATATCTACATGCCCAAGAGCAACTGGAACGCTGGCGTTCGCAATATCCAGAGATGACCACCGCAAATAAAGCCCCAGCACAATAAATAATACATTTCAGGAAGCGGACGCTTCCTGAAATTTTATATGCAGTTCTAAGATTTAACTTTCACTTTCTGAAGAATGCGTATTATTGAGCTTGAACTAAATATTGCTGCACCCCTTCTGCGGCTGCTCGTCCAGTGGCAAAACAGGCTGTCAGCAAGTAACCCCCTGTAGGCGCATCCCAGTCCAGCATCTCACCACATAAGAACACATGTGGATTGGATTTAAGCTGAAGCTGCTCTGACAGAACCTCGCGTTTAACACCACCTGCACAGCTAATCGCTTCCTGTATAGGACGGAAACCTGTTAAAGGAATTTTCAATTGCTTAATCTGCTGTGCTAATTCAGTAGCATTTTGCCAAAGTGGCTTTGGTAACAGTTCACGCACCAGAGCAGCTTTTGCACCATCCAGACCTGCTTTCCGCCAGATATTATTCAAAGACTGCTTTTTACTTGACTGTAATTTTTTTGCTAATTGCTCTACGGTTTGATCCGGGAAAAGATCCAGATTCAGCTGCATTGGCTGACCCTGTTTCAGCTGTTGACGCAGTCCCCGGCCCTGTTTATAGATCAGACCACTTTCCAGACCATAGTGACTGATCACGATATCTCCCATGGTCTTGTCACCGCCATTAACCCAAGCCTCGACCCGTTTTAGGGGCTGACCGAAGATTGGCTGCATAAACTTGGACCATGAATATTCCACACCCGCATTACTGGCTTGAAAAGGTTCAATCTCGCTGCAATCAAGCCATGCTTGCCATTTCCCATCACTGCCGAGTTTTGACCATGACACTGCACCACAAGCCAAAACAATCGCATCAAAGTTTTCTGTGAATGCGCAATCATTTTTTAAATCATGCATCTGTAGCTGATGATTTTTTAGATCTAGAATTTGATGGCGATAATGAAATTTTACCCCTTGCTCAGTTAAACGTTTTAACCAGGCACGCAATAGTGGAGCGGCTTTCATTTCGGTAGGAAAGACCCGACCTGAAGAACCAATATAAGGTTCAATACCAAGATCTCTCATCCAGTTTTGAATCCATATGGCATCCCAGCGTTTGATCCAAGGTGCTAACCAGTTCACCTGATCATAACGCTGCACAAACTGCTCGACGGGTTCGGCATGAGAAATATTTAGGCCGGTTTTCCCAGCCATCAGGAATTTACGGGCAGCCGAAGGCTTCTGTTCAAACACATGAACTTCATAATCAGACTGGCTCAGAACTTCTGCAGCCATCAAGCCTGCCGGGCCAGCACCCACAATTGCAATGCGTTTCGTCATGGCTTATTCCGCCGAACTCGCATTCTGCCCTTGTAACGGCTGAAACTCATCAAAACGCGTTGTATAGCCTTCCGGTTTACTAATAATCAATTGCTGGCACAACTCACCACGCTCTAGATATTTAATTTCAAAATGAGTTCTTGCCGAGTCTTGGCCAATGACTTCTTTAACAAAAGGCAGCTTCCACAGGTTTTGAACCTGCTGCTCTGCCTCCTCAATATATTCAGGAATGTTACTCGCTAAAGTGATCGTGCCACCAATTTTTAAACGCGATAATAAAAACTCAAAAAATGGCATATTCAACCAGCGCTGTGCCGGGTTATGCGGCTCAGGGTTCGGATATAAAATAAAAAACTGTTCGACTTGCGCTGGATAGAGAGCATGCACAATCCAAGGCAAGGCATCGGCATGAACTGTCTGTAAATTCGGTTGTCCTTCCAGCGCATGCTGTTTTTGCATGGCTAAAAATTTCTCTCGAGTCCGTTCGATCGCAATCAGCTTGCTGTCTGGATTGATCTGGGTAAAGAGCAATGCGTGTTTACCTTTGCCCGCACCGATTTCCACACAAACCGGTTCAGAACTGATACTTTGGAAATCACGAGGCGCATGCATACGCTGTGCTTGAAATTGACGAATCGACATAATCAGATCAAACTAATAAAAACTGTATAAGTCTAACAAGTGCAGTTATATTTGCCTAATCGAAGCTTTATTTTTCTAGGGAGTGCGCTGATGTCAACCACTTTAAAATGTCCACGCTGTGGCAAACTGACCACTTGGGAAAATAATGAATTTCGTCCTTTCTGCTCGGAACGCTGCAAAATGATTGATCTAGGCGCTTGGGCCAGTGAGGAATACAAACTGCCAACCCAAGATGCTCCAACAACTGAATCTTCTGAAGAAGACTGAACCTTTTAAAATATCCTATCACATTAAGCATATCCTAAATAATCACATGATTTTTAAAAAGGCTTATAGAAAACCAACACAAGTTAACAGCACATATGCCAGTTTAATACTATGTTCTTACGCAGAAATATCACATTATTTTAGAGCAAGAACATGGGCTACATTATTCTAAAGATCATTTTAATTGGGGTAGGAATACTTGCGATATTGTCATTAGGGATAGGCATTTTCCAACAGGATGGCTTATTTATTGTTGTTGGAATTCTCCTTGCCATTATGACTTGGCTGATCTACGCACAAACCCGTCAGTCTTTAAATAATCCTTTTAGCAAATAAAAAGACCAGCTAGGCTGATCTTTTCACCTACTTTAACCGGCTTTTCCCGCAACGAAAGGATTATGCTGTTTTTCAAAACCAATATTACTAATCGGACCATGTCCTGAAATAAACCGGGTTTCATCCGGCAGACTAAAACATTCGCGCTGGATTGAATCGAGTAGCTGTTGGTGATCGCCACGCGGAAAATCTGTCCGTCCAATTGAGCCTTTAAACAGTACATCCCCTGTCCATAACAAAGCATGGTTCCTGTTATAGAACATTACATGACCTGGAGTATGGCCCGGGGCAAAACGTACTTCAAACTCTTCATCACCCAGTTTGAGAACTTCTCCACCTTCCAGCCATTGCGTGACTTCTACTTTTTCCGGAATCGGAAAACCGTAACGGGCAGACACTTCCTGAATCATATCTAACCAGAATGCATCGTCCTTATGCGGACCAATCACCGGCACATCCCAAACTTTTTTTAAAGCACCAACTGCTCCAGCATGATCGAGATGACCATGAGTCAGCCATAAAGCCTTGACCGTTAAGCCCAGTGCTTCTACTTCCGCTTTTAATTTTTCAGGTTCGCCCCCTGCATCAATCAAAACGGCCTCTTTACTGTCACTATCCCAAAGAATCGAGCAGTTTTGCTGAAATGCAGTCACAGGAACAATTTTGACTTGTAACATAGGATAAGAAACCTCAAAAGATTAATGGGCAAGCGTCTGGTTCAATGCTTCAAGATTAGCCTGTAACAGTGTATTGAGCAATTGCACATGATCCTCACGATTGTTCAAAGCCGGAATATAACTGTAACTTTTCCCGCCATTGGCCTTGAAGGTCTCTCCATTTTCCATGGCCAGCTCTTCCAGTGTTTCCAAACAGTCGGCCGAGAAAGCCGGACTCATCACCTGAATTGATTTCACGCCCTGTTTGCCCCACTCTTCAATTAAGGCATCCGTATAAGGCTTAACCCACTCCTGTTTACCAAACCGGGACTGGAAACTAATTGCATATTGATCTTCAGATAGACCTAAAGCTTCTGCAACCAGTTTGCCTGTGATCCGGCAACGATCCGCATAAGGATCACCTTTATCGGCATAGGGCTGCGGGATACCATGAAATGACATCAATAGTTTTTCCGGCTGCCCATGAATCGCCTGATAATCCCGAACACTTTGTGCCAGTGACTGAATAAATAAGGGATGCTGATAATAATCGCGGATAATCGACAGACCAGGTAAATTGCGCTGTTTCAGCACCCATTTTGCGACTGCATCATACAGAGGTGCGGTAGAGGTCGCTGAATACTGGGGAAATAACGGAAACAGAATAATATGATCTTGCGGTTGAGCCGAAATCTGATCAAGAACACCCTGAATATTAGGATTGCCATAAGTCATGGCAGGCACCACATTCAGTTCAAATTGCGGATATTGTTCAATGAGTTTGGCCTTTACTTGACTCACCTGCTGCAGCAGAATCTCACGCATCGGTGAATCCTGACCCCAGACCTGTGCATAAGCCTGGGAAACTCGCTTGGGACGGAACGGTAAAATAAATAAACGCAGGATGAGTTGCCAGATCGGCTTGGGAATTTCAATGACACGCTGATCAGATAAAAACTGCTTCAGGAAATCGCGTACTGCCGGCACAGTCGGTGCATCAGGTGTGCCTAAATTTGCCAATATAATTGTAACTTTCGGTTTAGCTGTAGAAAACATGCAGTACGCCCGTCGTGGTATCAACCCGCTTACTTTAACAGCTTTTTACTTATTCTCTATATGGATTAATACACTGACTTATATTGAAAAGTACGATCTTTATCCAGCAAGTTACTATCCAGCAGTTTTTGTGCCTTAGGCGTAATCTGCCAAAGCAGACGCTGACGGTCATCACGGCCTGACGGCACAATCCAGTCATTCTGGCGCATCTGCAATTTCAGGCTATGCAGGGCACGAATATTAATCTGGGCCCGGGCTACAGCATGTGCACGCGGCATTTCCGCTCGTGCATCTTCCAGACCGGTTTCATTCAAATACTCATTCATACGCTTGGAGAAAAATTCCTCTGGCGTTGGATTAATGAAGGTAGAGCCGAGAATAGCCAGCAATTGTGCCCAGGTCAGTCTTTTCTGAACTTTTAATTCTTTAAAGTTACCATCCTGATAAGCATGCATACGGTATTCGAAGGAGAAAACTTCATGCATAGACACTTTCGGCAGGCTCAGGAAAGGGTCTACTTCACGCGTACCGCCATCTCGTTCCAGTTGGGCCACTTTGGCTTTGAGCTGGTCAATCTCGTCATGCAAGGCTTGAGTATTCTGCGGACGTACCCAGCCACTTACTGGATAACGTTCCAGCATTTGCGGCATGTTCAAACGTACCGCCATTTCCAGATCGCGCAAGGTACGATAGCAAAAGACCTGATCAGCTTCCTGCTGCAATAACTGACGAAATTCTTTAAATTTTTCTTGTAATTCAGGTTTAGTATCGTGCAAGGAAGGATCACGTGAAGCCGGATCTTCATGCATAAACACAATAATCGGTTTCTGCTTGGTCACAGCGTAAATGTATTCCAGATGCATATAACCTACACCGGAAACCGACTGCTCGCCATACTGGCTACCCAGCAGAATCACCACATAATCACAATCATCAATCTGGCGACGTGCAAATGCAGTATTTAAAGGAGTGCGTTGTTCCAGCCCCCAGGAAAAGAAACCCATGCCGACCAAAGTTTGTGACAAGATGATCCGCTCTGGCTGCATTTCTGCACCAGAGGTGGAGATAAACACCTGATAACGTTTATCGAGCATTGGTTATCCTCTTTTACTGCACATTGATCTGGCCGGCTAAACCCTGCCCTGACACAATATGACGACCCCAGTATAAAAATATATCTTTCAAAATTATAAGATGAGTGACGGTCGCCTAGCTGACTTCTGTCTCCATATTGCTGACCTGCCATTTAATATCGGCTGGAATCAGATGCCCTAAAATCGGCTGGAGCTGTTCAGCATTTTGACCACTAACCACAAGTCGGATTTTTAGACTGTCCTTGCACTCATGTTCAAATAATAACCCATTTTTGATCAAAATTCGGGCCGTTTGTCTCGCAACCGCGAATCCTGAGTCAATTAATGTCAGCTTTTGACCAAAAATATACTGAATTGACGATTTTAGGAAGGGGTAATGTGTACATCCTAGCACTAAATAATCAGCACCCTGATCAACAACCGGTTGTAAAATCTGAGTTAATGTCGCCAGACACTCAGGACTCATCTGCTGACCGGCTTCTACAAAAGGCACCAGATCCAGACAGGTCACCGGAATTACTTTGACCTGTGCCGGCTCGGCAAAACGGGTCATGACATCCTTAATCAGCTGGCCACGAAAGGTTGCAGGTGTGGCCAGAACGGCCACCGTTTTGGATTGGGTATTGAGGACTGCAGGTTTGAGCGCTGGCACCAGTCCAATGATCGGAAAGTTTTCACCATAATGCTCACGTAAATAATCCAGGCTAAATGCAGAAGCGGTATTACAGGCAACGACTGCAACTTTACAGCCTTCACGATACAGCCATTCAATCGCTCGCGCAGTTAGGTCACGGATTTCCTGATCTTTACGCGGTCCATAAGGTACGTAAGCCGTGTCGGCATAATAAACAAAGCGTTCATTGGGCAAATACCGGGCAATTTCCAAAGCAACCGACAACCCTCCCACACCAGAATCAAAAATCCCGATAGGTGCATCAGCACTGGCTTTAGGCATGGGATCTACTAAGGGATAAATCGGTTGGATAGCGCTCATAACGTTGCTAGTTGCTTGTTTCAAATGACCTTGCGACAAAGCTTAAACCTCAGGTGCTTAAATGCAAGTCTAAATCACCACTTTTCAAGCTTAAAACCGTCTCTCCAGCAGCATTTTCACCAAGCTCGCCCATCTCCACCAGATGTAAAAAAGCAGCCCGCTGAATAAGCGCATTGATTCCAAAACGCACATGCACATAAGGGCGCAATTCATCCTGATACTGACGCATAAAGATAGGATGTTCGCTATCGACAATAATGATGTCCTGAGTCGTGGTGGTCAGTTGCAGGTAAGTCCTGCCTTCAATCTTGACCTGATCGACCTGATTTACAAACAGAGGTTCATCTTCGACCTCGATTTCAATCATTTCAACCGGCGTCTTTAGATAGAATTTTCCTTCTTCTTTCCAGAGTACCGTGGAAAACAGGTCTATCATCGGCTGACGCTTGATCAATTGACCTTCGTGCCACCATTCTCCATTGGCCAAAACCTTGAGATCCATTGCGCCACAATACTTTGGCTGCCATTGATCCAAAGGCGGGATTGACCTTTTGTGACTGCCCTGTGCATCTTTTAAGTATTGTGCGATATCCATTAAATTTTTATCATCGCTAGAAGCTACTTTTTTCGTCGGATTTTTATCGGGTGCTGACTTATTCATATAAAGAAGACCTTAATGACGGAAAAATAATATGTTTCAGCCAATTGGCTTAACCTGGGTTTAAAACTATACTAGCCCAGATGCTTAAAGACACTACTATTTTTGTGTCTAGGAATTCAGAACACTCATGGCAGCACCCAATCATCCGATTATGGTTGCCACCGAATAGAAATATGAGGAGTCCTACATGGAACACATCGAACGTGAATCGATGGAGTTTGACGTTGTGATCGTAGGTGCGGGTCCTGCCGGCCTGTCTGCTGCAATCAAGATCCGTCAACTTGCAATTGAAAACAATTTAAATGATCTGTCCGTTTGTGTCGTAGAAAAAGGCTCCGAAGTCGGTGCACATATTCTTTCGGGTGCTGTGCTTGAACCACGTGCCATGAACGAACTATTCCCGAACTGGAAAGAAGAAGGTGCACCTTTAAATGTGCCAGTGACAGAAGACAAAACTTTCTTCCTTCTTTCAGATGAAAAATCACAAGAAGCACCGCACTGGATGGTGCCTAAAACTATGCATAACGATGGTAACTACGTGATCTCACTGGGTAACGTGGTGCGCTGGTTAGGCCAGAAAGCCGAAGAGCTGGAAGTATCGATCTTCCCGGGCTTTGCTGCTTCTGAAATTCTGTATCATGAAGATGGTACGGTGAAAGGTATCCAAACCGGTGACATGGGTATTGGTAAAGATGGCGAACCGACGCATAACTTTGCGCCGGGTTATGAGCTGCATGCCAAATACACCATCTTTGCTGAAGGCTGCCGCGGTCATTTAGGTAAACGCCTGATCCAAAAATTCAATCTGGATAAAGATGCTGATCCGCAGCACTACGGGATCGGCATTAAAGAACTCTGGGAAATCGATCCAGCGAAACACAAACCAGGTCTGGTAATGCACGGTGCCGGCTGGCCTTTATCTGAAACCGGTTCGTCAGGTGGCTGGTGGTTATACCATGCTGAAAACAACCAGGTGACTCTGGGCATGATCGTGGATCTGTCTTATGAAAATCCGCACATGTATCCATTCATGGAAATGCAGCGCTGGAAAACCCATCCACTGATCAAACAGTATCTAGAAGGCGGTAAACGTATTTCTTATGGTGCGCGTGCCGTAACCAAAGGTGGTTTTAACTCTCTGCCGAAATTCACCTTCCCGGGTGGATCTTTAATTGGTGATGATGCGGGCTTCCTGAACTTTGCCAAGATCAAAGGCTCACACACTGCCATGAAATCCGGCATGCTCTGCGGTGAAGCGGTATTTGAAGCGATTGCTGCCGGTGTAGAAAAAGGCGGTGATCTGGCTATTGCCCGTGTGACTGAAGGCGAAGACTTCTTTGTTAAAGAACTGACTACTTATACAGACAAGTTCAACAACAGCTGGTTGAAAGAAGAGCTGTACAGCGCGCGTAACTTTGGCCCAGCAATGCACAAGTTCGGTCAATGGATGGGTGGTGCATTCAACTTCATCGACCAGAACGTGTTTAAAGTGCCGTTCACGCTCCATGATTTAGTGCCAGACTTTAAAACTCTGAAAACAGTCGATGCAGTGAACTTCAAGCCGAACTATCCAAAACCGGATGGCAAGCTAACCTTTGACCGTCTGTCTTCTGTGTTTGTATCGAACACGGTACATGAAGAAAACCAGCCAGCGCATTTAAAACTGACCGATGCTTCGATTCCGGTAGATGTCAACTTGCCGAAATGGGATGAGCCTGCACAGCGCTACTGCCCGGCGGGTGTTTACGAAATCATGGAAAATGATGACGGTTCAAAACGCTTCCAGATCAATGCAGCGAACTGTGTACACTGCAAGACCTGTGACATCAAAGATCCATCTCAGAATATCACCTGGGTAACACCGGAAGGTGGCGGTGGTCCGAACTACCCTAATATGTAATGCTTAATTAGCTTGCATAAGCCTCTAAAATAATTAATTATTTTAGAGGCTTTTTTATATTTATAAGATTATGAAATACGCATCATTTAATTTTTTTGTACAAGAAAAAATTAGTATTTAATAGATTTAAATATTTTATCTGCATCATGGCGCTGCCAAATATGGAATAGGCTGTTATGGGTACAATTCATAGCTTTTAATATTTCTTCTTGGGTTTGAATTGAGTTGTAACCATCTAATTTTTTATTAAGAACCTCAAAAAATAATTTATCAGTATTATTTAATTCATTCGGTATATCAATAATGTCTTTTATTGTTTGCACAGTCCAGATTGGTTGAGGGAGTAAATCTTCCCCATAAACCATAATAGATATCCTTACTATGTCTATATAAGGTATTTTTATTATTACATCATCTATATTTACGCCCACAATCTGATCATGCTCTAAGCTAAAATTTTTAATTTTAGTTTTATAATTACTCGTATCTAAATTTTTATTAGCTTCTTTTCTTACTAACCTTTTTAAAAACTTAAACATACAGGCTACCTACTGGAATTAAAATAAAGTCCATTCTGTAAAAGCTTCCAACTCTTCATCATAAGCTTCAACTAATTTATATGCTCCATACCCTCCCGCTAGACCGCCAATTATTACACCTACTGTTGAACATATGGGAGACCCGGGGCCACAAATTCCTCCTGCAATAGCACCACCCACAGCGCCAGCTGCCACTCCTGAGCCTATGGTTGCGGCTTCTTTATAAAATTCCTTTTCTTTATTCTCAGCTGAAAAAATCTCATACCAAGCATAGGAAATTGAAATAACGACAATTACTCTGCCTAGTGGTTTCATATACTTTGCTGCTTTATCAAAAGTTCCATGGGATGCCCCTGATCCTTTAACTACACTATAAAAAACTTTATTTTTATCTACTGTTGAAAGCGCCTGAAAATATGAATTTCTTGTACCTGTTGATGCTTTTACATAATGATCTAAGGTTTGTCTTGACTGATCTTTCAGTCTTTTCCATTTATCAGGATCTTTTAATTTCAATGCATAATATTCTAAGAATTGATCTAAGCTTTTAGCCGCTATTTTTTCTTTTTGTGATCCTGCTAACGCGATTGGAGAATTCTTTTTCCTGGTCTGTTCTAAGATATCATTTCTTAATGTATGAGCCTCTTTCGAAGCATCTTTTACAGTCATTCTTCCATTTTCAACATCCTTTAAGTAATCATGACTCATTTTTTTAATTGCTTTCATATAAGCAATTCTTAAGGAGCTATCATGATCTAAAAAGTTATTACTAAAGTAAAGTGCTGTACCATGTAAGGCTTCAAGTGCTATTTCTAATTCATTTTTAACTTTAACAGGTACTTTATTTGATTCTGCTTGTTTTGTTGTACCTGTAGTTGATTTTAATTTATATATCGATTTATTAAATTCGCCATTTTCTAGTGCGGGAACACGCACTCTGGCAATTTTTGAATTATTTAAAATTAACTCTACAAAGATTAAATCTAATTTATTGCAACTATAGATTTTGGTACAACCATTCGGATCAATTTTTCCTCCATAACTTTTTTGAGTTGTCGTATTTAGTAAGGTATAGCTTAATTTTGATAAAAGGTCTTTATTATCACAGGATACTTTTAAACGAGCCGTATAAGTCATTCTTCTAACTCCGATATCTCTGCATCATATTTATGCACCATAACCGTATATTTTTCTTCCTTATTTTTTGAGGTAATTCTAATAATTCCATCTTTGGGAACCTCTCCTGTTCGTACATTCCTCTGAGAATCAATAAGACTAAAATTTGGAGAGCTTTCTAATAATTTATTGTTTATTTTATGTCGCACATCGAACTCTAAAATATAGGAACTATTATGTGAGGCAGGAAGATAGGGAATATCATGCATTACCTTTTCTCCTGATAAAAATTGATGCTGCCCTGCCTTCATCTCAAACTGACCACCCGTCATCGGCAAAATTCCGGCACTACTGATCTCAACTTGAGAACCGCCCGCAGTTAAAACAATTTCCTTCGCTGCTGTAATTTCGATCTGATCTTCAGTGGAGATAGTTTTGATACCTTTGCGTGCAATAATATCCATCCCATCATTTTGCGCCTGTAGTTCAACTTTGCCTTTTGCGGCATAAGCTCTTAAGCCTTGTTGGGCTGCAAACAGACTGACTTTAGAAGAGGCATGCCCAATAATATTTTTCTGCGAACTTAAATTAATACTGTCCGCTGACTGGTGGCTAATTTGACCCTCCGCAGACAAATGAATATCCTGCTGAGTACTCAGCGCAATGGATTTTGGTGCTGTCAGAATCATAATTGCCTGTTTAAAGGCAGCTGCTTTGTCTTGATCTTGCTGTTCAATTTTCTCAATAAAGCTTTTTAAATTTTCAAAGATTTCAAGCGGATCAGTTTGCTGGTTTTTAGCAACATCACTTAGCGCCTGGCTCATCTGCAAGCCTGATTCAAGCTGGCTTTTCGCTGGTTCAGCATCCATATGTGAACCGTCTGCGGCTTGCTGTTTATGAGCCGAAATCAATAACCCTTCACCTGTACGGACTGCACCCCATTGGTCAGTTCTAAGTTCAAAACCTTCACCCCGTCCTTCACTTTCAGCCTGTTCCTTCGGATAACTCAAGTTACCCAGATTGAGCTGACTGGCAGCTTGACTACTATGTAACTGTATACTGATCTGGCCAGTCGTATCATCAATACGTAGCTGGTTAAAGCCTTGCCCCTGTACTTCTTGCGAGCGAATACCACTGATTTTTTTGGCACCTGGTAGTTGTCCTTTTTGATCAAACTTCGTCGGAGAACGCGGGCCTTCATGAATCCGACCTATCACAAAAGGTCGATCAATATTGCCATCGAAAAAGTCGACGACCACCATTTCACCAATGCGTGGTAAGAAACGGACCCCATAACCTATACCTGCCCACGGGGTCAGAACATCTACCCAGGCTGAATCTGTATCACTGTCATTGCTGCCTGCGCCACCATCGTGAGCATGGTCATCCGGACGAGTGAACAGAAAACGGATTTTGATCCGCCCCCATTCATCCACATAAATATCTTCATCTTCTGGCCCAACTACTTTGGCGCGTTGCGGATAGGCCTGTGGCCGCTGCAATAAAGGTTGATACTCAGGAACCAAGTGAATATGGCGACGTTGCAAGAATAGCTGGTTGGCCTGACGCTCACCTGCGTCCTTGAATTCTGTCATTTGCCAGCAGCTTTGCTGAATTAAAGCATGAACCTGTTCATTTAAGTCTTTAGGCAAATTATTCTGGTTATAAAATTTCTTGGAGATGATTAAAAATTCTTTTTCTACTACTGGATGCTGATCAATTTCAGGATGCTGATCCAGCCGGAACCAGTAACCCACTTGGGCATCACGTACTGTGGATGTTGCTAAAAATTGTTTGGCCTGTGCAGCATAGAAATGCTGCAAATTTTGGTTTATTTTCTCGATTTGTGCATCCGAGGCTAGAGTTGCCTGATCTGCATGCCTGAGATCAGTCACCCATGCCGGACTGATGTTCCAGGCCTGTTCCAATGCCAGACTGGCATTATCCTGAACCTGACTCTGCTGGTGCTTGCTTTGTACTGAACCTACACCTTCTTCCTGATTCAAGCGATCGGCATGCCAGCGCTGGATATATACAGCGGTCGGCTGCAACTGCCGTTCTGCAATAAAACTGGTCATGCTATCTTCTTGTTCAGTCGCACTGGAACGATGGAAACGGATCGCTCTGCGGCTTAAAGCTTGGTAGTAGCTATTGTCATCAATTAATCTAAGCTTTTGTGCTGCAATCGGTGCAGATGAATGCACAATTATAAGCTCAGACTCATCAATCAGCCAGTTAATCCCTTCACTACGCCATAAACGGGTTAAAAAGTCATAGTCGCTTTCATTCAACTGCATAGTAAAAGGACGTACATCATAAGTTTGCTGCAAACCGGATAAATCCAGCTTAAGTGCAGCCGCAAATAATGGACTCTTACCCTGCCATTCTTTGAATAAGATTTCAGTAATCTCTCGGACACTCTTGTCCATGAACACACGACTATTACGGCGTTTATGCCATAGCGACGTTGCATCTTCCAGGGTGAGTTTATAAAGCACTAATGCACCATCACTCTGTCCCTGAGTTGCTGCAGTAATAATTCCGGAACTGCGAAATAACTGTCCTTGATCCGTGACCTGATCTATCGCTACTTGAATTCCAATAAATTCTTTAAGGGGAATCAAGGCATTAGTCGACACACAAATCAGCTCAATTTTTAGTCCCTGATTCAGGACATGTTGGCCATCAATACGTTGCAGAAAAACTTCAGAATTAAGTTTTTGATGGGAAAACTGAACAAGCAAAGCACGCTTCTGTGCGCTAAGACCCAATTGCTCTAATACTTGAGCGATATGATTTTTTATCATTTTTAATTGTTATAAATATTTTTGCGGCATTATAGTGAATTATTTATATCCAGCCTAGATTCATTGGTCTGGCCATGGTTCCGATTCATCACTGTAATTCTGGAAGAGGCTTGAATATCAAATTTTTATTTTCTGAAAGTCAGGAACTTCAAGCAGATCAAGTATTCAAAAAAAAATAGCTTTCTTTTCATTTTAATCTTTCAAAAATATGGGCAAATGAATCACTCATCTACCCAAAAAATCTCTTAACCGCCTTTTTTCACCAGATAATGGAACTCTTTATTGCCATTTTCATCCAGACGTTCTTCTTGAAGCAGCAGTTCATGGCCAAGGTGCATACAGAATTTTGGAATATCCCAAGAAGTTGAATTATCCGTAGCAAAAACTTCAACTACATCACCAGCTTTAGACTTACGGATGGCTTGATGCAACATCATCACTGGCTCAGGGCAGCGTAATCCACGGGTATTCAATTGCAGGCTTGGCGTAATTTCGGCTTCAGACATCGACAGACTCAGGAATTCAAGATCAGCCTTATTTTAGCATAAAGCGGCTATCGCATTGCAGCCCGCGCTTTGAACCAATTCACAAAACCATACTGACCCGCGCGATCAAGTCTGCGCAGCATAATTACAATAGACAAGCGTATTTTCTGCGGTATGATAAAATCACGTTTTTTTAGATATTAAGAGTCTTTAGGAAAGATCATGCACGAGGAATCAGGCCCGTCGTGGGGTATGCGCGGCTTACGTAAATGGCTGGGAACTGCACCCGAAACTCGCGACGAACTGCTAAAATTAGTACAAGATTCACGTCGATTTTTAGAACCCGATACTGTTGCAATGCTGGAAGGCGTATTGGATCTGCCAGCCACCAAAATTCGTGAAGTCATGACGCCAAGAACGTCCATGATTAGCTTGCAGGAAGATGACCAACTTCTGGAAATTCTGCATGTTTTAGTTGAATCTGCGCATTCGCGATTCCCTGTGTTCTCATCGGATCAACCGGATAATGTGGTTGGTATTTTGCTGGCCAAAGATCTGCTTCCTTTCCTGACCGAGCCTTCTTCCAAAGTCGATATTCGTGCCTTGATGCGTCAGCCGCTGTTTGTGCCGGAAAGTGCACGTTCGGATCAGGTTCTACGTATGCTGAAAAATACCCAGACTCATATTGCGGTAGTGATTGATGAGTACGGTACAACTTCAGGTCTGGTGACCCTAGAAGATATTCTCGAAGAAATTGTGGGTGAAATTGAAGACGAACATGATATTGCGGATGAAGAAGCACAATATATTGTTCCGGATCAAGACCCGAAGACAGCCAATACCTGGGTAGTACAAGCGCTGACGCCAATCGAGCATTTTAACAATATGCTAGATGCCAATTTCTCCGATGATGAAGTTGAAACCATGGGCGGTTTGTTATTACAAGAAATTGGTCTGGTAAATGATTTGGAAGGTCAGACGATTGAACTGGAAAACTGGCAATTTACCATTCTTGAGGCAGATTCACGCTCTATTCGTTTAATTCGAGCTGTGCGCCAATGAGAGCATATTTCGATAAGCTATTAAATCCAGCCCAGCAGCAAAAGCAGCTAGCCTTAATTTATCCTGTATTGATTGCCTTATTTGCAGGAGCCATTTTTAGCCTGGCACTGGCACCTTATCATTACTGGTGGCTGGCGATTCTCTCTCCTGCCTTACTGTATGCTTGCGTCCGTGGTCGTAGTGCGAAACAGGCCTTTGGCATTGGCTGGGCTTATGGGATTGGATTATGGTTTGTGGGTGCATTCTGGCTCTATACCTCTATTCATGTGTATGGCGATACCAGTGCTTTCCTGAGCGTAATCATGATCCTGATCATGGCGATTGTCATGGGACTGTTTACTGCGCTTCAGACTTTTATTTATCGTCGCTTTTTCCCGGAAACACCTCTTACCTTTGCACCACTTTGGGTAATCTTTGAATGGGCCAAAACCTGGGTATTTACCGGTTTCCCATGGTTATTTGCAGGTTACGCTTTTACTGAGCTTTATCTGGATGCCTATGCGCCTTTATTTGGTGTATTTGGGGTGTCCTTTGTAGTGATTGTTCTGGCCTGTGCGCTGGTTGAAATCTTAAGTAAACGGGTCTTCTGGATCGTGCCTTCTGCACTCTTGTTATTGGGTGCCTGGGGTGCTGCACAACTGACTTTCGTGCAAGAAAAAAATGAAAAGCCGCTCACCGTTTCTCTGATCCAGGGCAATATTCCTCAGGACCTGAAATGGTTAACTGAATATCAGGTAAAAACTCTGCTGATCTATGCCAATCTGAGCAAGACTGAATGGGGACGTGACCTAATTGTCTGGCCAGAATCTTCGATTCCGATGTTCCAGACCGACATCGAACCTTTCCTGGATGCCATGAAAGTTCAGGCAGAAAAATCTGGAACAGCTTGGGTCACAGGTATTCCGTTCTGGGATCTGGCTGAGTCACAGGAAGCAGGCACGCCAAAATATTACAATAGCATCATGGCGACCGGTAATGAGTCGAGTGGTTTGTATAAGAAGCAGCGTCTGGTGCCTTTTGGGGAATATATTCCACTTTCTGGCGCACTCAGCTGGGTACTGCCAGCTCTGCAAAACGACCCTTCGGTGAGTGGTTTCTCGCGTGGTGCGGATATCCAGAAACCATTAAATGTGAAAAACCATCCTCTAGGTGCGGCAATTTGCTATGAAGTGGCTTATCCAAACCTGACTCGTCGTAATGCCAGCCAAAGCGATTTTCTGGTGACCGTATCTAATGATGCCTGGTTTACTGGCACTGCCGGTCCACAGCAACATTTACAGATGGTACAAATGCGGGCCAAGGAAAATGGTCGCTGGTTTATTCGTGCTACCAATACTGGGGTAACTGCGTTCATCGACCACAATGGCCATATTGTGAAACGTGCACCTATGGATAAAGAAGCTATACTCCGCGGTGAGCTACCCGCCATGCAGGGTGAAACGCTCTACATGAAACTCAGCGACTGGCCAGTGCTGATTTTCTCCGTATTGCTCTTATTACTAGGTTGGCGCTTCCGCCCACGTAAAGTGGATATCAGCTTTAAGTCTAGAAGATAGTTCTCTCAAAAGCCCCCTTTGCAAAAGGTGAGTCCTATATGGTGCAAGAAGGGGGATTAATTTTCTAAACCCCTCCCGACCTCCCTTTTAAAAAGAGAGGGGCGATAAAAAACCGAGGTTCATGCCTCGTTTTTTATCTATATATTTATTAAGAATGTTATTAAAACTGGATCACCAGATAAGACAACATGCTCGCCAGTGACAACATTGGAATATAACGATAGATCTGTACAATACCGTTTTCAAATGCAGAAGCCTGTTCTTGTTTAAACTGCACGACAGATGCTTTTAATGCTGACCAGAAGCATAGTACGAATAAGGTACTCATCATGCTAATGGCAAAGAAACCCACCATAATCTGGCTGCTGCCTTCAGTGGTCTGCCATAAATGCAAAATTCCTTGGCTGGCTGGAAGAATGCTTAAAACCAAAAGAACAGATTTCAGCATCGACCAATGAAACTGGTTTATTTCATCCGACAATATTAATGCTTTCATACCATTCTCCTTTGGCTAAAAAAGGGCCATTAAGAATATTATGAGCTATTTTTTGTAAATAGAAAGTCTATATTTATTCACATTTTACGATAATTGTAATAGATAAATATGGGAATAATTCTTATTATAACTATCAAATCATCAATATTATAGTAATAGCATTAAATTCAGTTATTTATATTATATTTTATGATTGAGAGTTATTATCACTTCACCCAATATTGAAACAATCAATCAAGTGAAGTGATATATTCAATAACCTACTAATTTATAATAATTATCAGTTAAGGTTGGTAATAAATATCAGCATCAGTTCCTTCGCCACCCGCCTGTCCATCAGCACCAAAAGAATACAAGTCGAAGGCACGGCCGTTAGTTCCCGGAATCACGTATTGCAGGTCATTATCCCAGCTGTCTTTTGGATAACCACCTTTCACATAGCCGCCTGGGAGCCAGTTCTTCGCTGTTGCCGGCTGATTTACCAGCGCATCCAGACCACCTTCCTGCATGCTTGGATATTTGCCATTGTCCAGCTTATATTGATCCAGTGAACCCGCAATACTTTGCAATTTGATGACTGTGGTATCCACTTTAGCCTTTTCACCGCGTCCCATTACATTTGGAACAATTAGGGCCGCAAGCACACCGAGAATAACAATAACCACCATTACTTCAATCAGGGTAAAACCTGAGGCACGATGGGCACGTAACTGGCTCACACGTACGGTAGGTTTAACAGCTGTAATTGAAGGGGCTTTGGCTTGATTTGGATTCCTTTTCATTCAATATCTCTCATTCATCTTTAGAAAGTTTCAGGCACTTTCAATTCTTCATAGACGTTACACATGTTATTTAAATCATATTATTCATATTGACGATTGGCAGCATCACCGCGATCACAATTACCAGCACAATACTGGCCATGAGTACCAGCATCAGCGGCTCCAGAAGCGCAAGTAATGTCGAAATCAGTGTGGTCACTTCCCGATCCTGCATGGTCGATGCCCGTTCCAGCATACGATCCAGCTCCCCCGAGGCTTCACCACTTTTGATCATTTGTACCATCATCGGGGGGAAATAACCACTACGTTCCAGCTGGGTAGCCAGGTTCCCGCCTTCAGTGACTTTTTCAGCAGCCAAATTAACCGAATCCCGGATCACCCAGTTATTACTTACCGCTGCCCCGATGCGTAAGGCATCCACCAATGGCACACCAGACTGAGTCAGAATCGATAGAGTACTGGCAAAACGGGCAGCATTAATGCCACGTGATAATTTTCCGAATAAAGGTAGTTTCAGAGTCAGGCGATCAAAAGCATAATGCCCAGCGGTCGTTCTTAAAAAACGTACCAGCAGAAAAATACCTGCCGCACTCCCTATCAACAAAAATGGCCAGGCGATCCGGATAAAATCGCTGACTTTCATTAAAGTCACTGTAATCCACGGCAAGGCATCTTTGCTTTGATCAAAGGTCTTGACGATATCCGGTACCACATAGGTCATCAGGCCCATCACAATCGCAAAAGACATCAAGAGCAAAATAATCGGATAGATCATCGCCCCTTGAATCTTTTTCTGCATGGCGAAGCGGTTTTCGGTATAGTCGGCTAACTGATCCAAAATCAAATCCAAGTGACCAGAACGTTCGCCGGCCGCAATGGTGGCAATATACAGTTCCGGAAAACGTCCAGACTGTTGCAGTGCCTGAGCCAAGCTATGCCCTTCCAGCACCTTGGAGCGTACTGACATCAGCAGATTTTGCACATGAACTTTTTCGCTCTGCTTGCCGACGGCGCGAATGGCTTCTTCTAGCGGAATTGCGGCAGCGACCAGTACCGAGAGTTGCCGGGTCATAAGGGCCAGATCATAGGCAGTGATGCTTTTTTCAAACCATTTGCGACGGTAGTGCTGGTCTTTTTTCTCAACCGGATCTACAGAGACCGGAATCAGCGCCTGATCCCGAAGCTGTTGCCGGATTTGTCGTGCTGAATCCCCCTCAAGCACGCCTTTTTGCTGCTTCCCTGAAGCGTCAAGCGCAGTAAACTGATATGCAGGCATTGTAATGCTCTAATTTTCCAAAATTTTGCTTAACGCTGTTGCGTCAGACCATCAAAATCATTCATATTCTTCAATATAAATTATCTGCTCACTCTAACATAACTGAACTTTGAGCACGACGAAATTTCATCAGGACCCACTCTGTTACTATGCCAAATTCTGTTCCCGTTACTGCCCCTGTTTATCGTGTTCGTGTTGCAGTGCCGGTGCATCTGTTTGACTGTTTTGACTATAGCTTGAGTCAGGAACAATATCAGCAGGCAGAAGTGGGGGCCCGAGTCGCGGTTTCTTTTGGCCGGCAAAATCTGGTCGGCGTGATTACTGAAAAATTACCGCTAGATGCTCCGATTGATCCCAGTTTCAAACTGAAAGCCATTACCGAGCTTTTAGATGACCGTGCCATTATCAATTCCCAGGTTTTAAGTGTATTGACCTGGTCAGCACAGTATTACCAGTTTCCCATTGGAGAAGTGATCCAGACTGCCTTGCCGACCTTATTGCGTCAGGGCAAACCTTATAACCTGCTGGCCCGAAACTGGAAATTGCTGGATCATGAGGCTGAAGCCAAGGTTCGCCGTTCCGAGAGGCAACAGGAAGCCTATCGGATTCTAAAACTACATCCGGTGGGAACAACTGAGAATCTCTTAAATCTGGCCGGAATAGAAACAGCGACTTTAAAAGCGCTCGAAAAAAAAGGAATTTGCGAATGTGTCCTGGAAGCACAGGATTTTAGCCCGCAACCTGTACAACTGGCCCAGATGCCATTAACGGCCAATCCGGAACAAAAGCATGCGATTCAGCAAGTGCTGAAATACCGCAAGCAATATCAGGCCTTTTTACTCGATGGCCTGACTGGCAGCGGCAAAACTGAAGTCTATCTTCAGATCATGGAACAGGTACTTAAACAGGGCAAGCAGGTACTGGTACTGGTGCCTGAAATCGGACTGACGCCACAAACGATTAGCCGCTTTCAGTCTCGTTTCCATTGTCATATTGCCCTGCTTCACTCTGGCCTGAATGACAGTAAACGCTTACAAGCCTGGCAAGCCGCTGAAACCGGTAAAGCGTCCATTGTGCTTGGCACCCGTTCTGCGATCTATACACCGATGCCGAATCTGGGTTTGATCATTCTGGATGAAGAGCATGACCTGTCTTTTAAACAGCAGGAAGGCTTTCGCTATCATGCCCGTGATGTGGCATTGTACCGGGGACATTTACAGCAATGTCCAGTCCTCTTGGGTTCGGCCACCCCCAGCATTGACAGTTATGCACTGGTGCAGCAAGGTAAAATGCAGGTACTGGAACTGAATCAACGCGCGGGTACAGCACTAATGCCAAAAATCCATATTCTGGATTTAAAAGTGGCACCAAAGCAGCATGGCATCAGCCTGCATCTGATTGAAGAAATCAAAAAGCGCCTGGCTAAAAAAGAACAGGTGCTCATTTTTCTGAATCGTCGTGGTTATGCGCCCGTACTGATTTGTGGCAGTTGTGGCTGGCAGGCGCAGTGTCCGAACTGTGATGCCAATTTCACTGTGCACCGGCAACCTTATCAACATCTGCATTGTCATCATTGCGGCACCATTCATCGTATGCCTGAACAGTGTCCGCAATGCCAGCATCAGGAGTTGGCCACTTTAGGCATGGGGACTGGAAAAGTTGAAGAACATCTGAATGAGCTTTTTCCAGATTTTGAAGTGATCCGGGTCGATCGCGACTCAACCAGCCGGGTTGGCAGCTGGCAGAAAATCTATGACAAGATTCAAAAAAGCGAGCCTGCAATTCTGCTCGGCACGCAGATGCTCGCCAAAGGCCATCATTTTCCTTATGTCACGCTGGTTGCAATTTTGGATATCGATTCTGGTCTTCTTAGCGTTGATTTCCGGGCCACAGAACGTACAGCACAATTGATCGTACAGGTCGCAGGTCGTGCAGGACGTGGGGAACATAAAGGGGATGTATATTTACAGACCCTAAGACCTGATCATGCGCTGCTGAATACCTTAGTCACTGAAAATTACCGCGCTTTTGCCAAGCAGACTTTGACCGAACGGCAAATCGCCCAGATGCCTCCTTTTCGTTATGCCGTGCTGATTCGCTGTGAATCCAAAGATCAGGCACAAAATACCGAATTCTTACAGAAACATGCTGCCCTGCTCAGGCAATATCCCGATCTGGTGCTGGACATCTGGGGTCCCATTCCTGCCCCGATGGAACGCAAAGCCGGACGCTATCAATCCCATATGGTGCTATTGTCCGCAGACCGTGCCCGTTTGCATTATTATGTCCGTAGCTGGTGGCAAAACCTGTTACAGGATAAGCCATCCAATATGAAGCTGACACTGGATATCGATCCACAAGAACTCAGCTAAAATATTGAGACCATCTTCATTTGATAAAGGCTCAACTTTAAGACTGGATGAAAATAAAATTTAAGGCGGAAAAATGTCGATACTGTTACAAATAGCGCTGGTTCTGGCGATTGCACTGTTCATGGTGCCACTGAGCCATAAACTCAGACTGCCAACAGTGCTGGGCTATTTACTGACAGGTTTAATCATTGGGTCGAGTGCCTTAGCGCTGATCTCTGCTCCTGAGGTGATGCAGACTTTTATTCAAATCAGCCTGTTGACCCTAATGTTCTGGATTGGTCTGCAACTCAGACCACAACGAATTCTTCAGCTTGGGCAACCCCTGTGGTTTATGGCCATTTTACAGGTACTGAGCACGACCCTGATTTTGAGCCTGCTGGCCTGGTTCTTTCTCGATCAGCATCTGGTTTCCAGCATTGTTATCGGACTGGCCGGCAGCCTCTCTGCCATGACGTTGGTGACCCAGTTTTTAAATAATCAGCAACAACTGGCGACCAGTTATGGTCAATCCGCTTATGCCAACACCCTGATTCATGCACTGATTGCAATTCCTATCATTGCAGCGATTCCGCTTTTTGCTGGGGTCAGTTCAACAGAACATGGCATAGCTTATTTTGCTGCCATGATGGCTACCTTTACTGGCTTATTTCTATGTAACCGCTATTTCATGCAGCCGCTCTATCGCTGGATTGCCAAAAGTGGTCGTCATGAATTGCATAGCATTGTTACCATTGTCATTTTCTTGGGCTTACTAGTCCTGATGGATACGCTGGGACTGAATCTGTACCTGGCAGCATTATTTTCAGGTATGTTACTGGCAGATTCTGATTTCCGGATTTCGATTGAAAAGAGTCTGCAGCCTTTTAGCGGTTTATTGATTGGGTTGGCTTTTATCAGTCTGGGCATGTCATTGCAGTTTGCCGATGTGCTGACGCAACCCGTATTGATTATTGCCGGAACACTTTCGCTGATCCTGATTAAATTTGCGATTACCTTAGGATTGGCACGTTATTATCAGCATAGTTGGCGCAACAGTACGCTACTGGCTGCCAGTGTGGCACAAAGTGGTGAATTCGCTTTTCTGGCACTCATCATTGCACTTTCGCAGCAGATCATTACTCCAACCCTGCTCTCTCCATTAATGTGGATGGCAAGTTTATCCATGCTACTCACACCGGCATTTTACTGGTTATTGCATAACCAGATTCTGCCACGACTGGATCGGCAAAATCATTTGGCAGCGACCTTTGACATTGAAAGCCTTCCACCAAATACCGCACCAATTTTATTAATCGGTTTTGGCCGTTTTGGCCAGATCATTGCCCGTATTTTGCTGCAACAGCAGCAAAAATTCAGTGTAATGGACAGCAATATCGAAGCAACTGAATTGCTGACCTCTTACGGTATTACCTTCTATCAGGCCAATGCGACTGAGCCAGAGGCTTTAGCTCAGGCAAATCTGGATACGGTTCAGCATGTGATTGTCGCCATTGATGATATTGAAGATTCACTGCTGACCGTCCGACATCTGCGCTTAAATTATCCTGACATGTCTTTATGGGTACGGGCACGTAACCGGCATCATGTCCATCTACTTCAGGAGCTGGGCGTGGAACGAATCTGGCGAGAAACCTATGCTTCTGCACTAGAACTAAGTCAGTGTCTGCTAGGTCAGCTGAGTGGGTTGTCTGAAGAACAGGCGCAACAAAAGATCCATGAGTTTCATACTCATGATCAGAAACTGCTCAATCGTCAATTTCATCCGGATACGGAGAGTCCGTTTAATTTCGCAGGCTCAAGGAATACACTGGCAGAACTGGAGCATCTTCTTGCTCAGGATCAGCTAAAAAAAGCACCAGAACAGGATACGGACACGCAACAGGACAACAACGCTTCAGGAATTGATGCCATAAGAGATGATCTGGCATAACTTGTGTTTTACAATAATGCCACCATTAAAGCAGGGTTATGGAGAATTTTATGTCTGATTTACGCCAACGCTTTTTTATTGAAGATAGCCCTGTTCGTGGTGAAGTGGTGCATCTTGAAGAAGCTTTACAAACAATTTTGGCCCAGCGTGACTATGCGCCTGCAGTAAAAATCCTGTTAGGTGAAATGCTGAGCGCCACTGCACTATTGGCCAGCACCCTGAAAATTAAAGGGCGTATCAGCCTACAAATTCAGGCTTCAGGCACATTTAAATGGGCAATGGCTGAATGTAACCATCGCGGTGAAGTACGTGCACTGGCGGATTACGAAGAAGATCCACACTTTCAGGCAGCAGAAGATAGCAGCACAGTTTTAAAATCACTGACTAATCCAGTGCTGTTTATCAATATCGAGCCTGAATTTGGTGAACGTTATCAGGGTATTGTTCCGCTTGATCAGGAAAATCTGGCTGGCTGTCTGATGCAATATTATGACCTGTCTGCCCAGATTCCGACACGTATCGTGCTGGCCAGTGACAACAACCGTGCAGGTGGTTTGCTGATTCAATTGCTACCGCGTAACAGTGAAGAAGAACAACGCCGTGTCGATGAAGACTTATGGCCACGTCTGACCATGCTGACTGAAACATTAAAAACAGAAGAACTGGTCACTCTGGAGGCCAATGAAATTCTCTATCGTTTATATAACGAAGAAGAAGTGCGCTTACCAGAAGTAGAACATTTGCAGTTTGGCTGTACCTGTTCTAAAGAACGTTGTGCGATTGCCTTACAGCAGATTGGTGTAGAATCGGTTCGTGAAACTTTAGAATTCCAGAATCCAATTGAGATGGACTGTCAGTTCTGTAATAGCCGTTATATTTTTACGGCTGAAGAAGCTTTGAGCCTGTTTGGTGAACACCTCAGTTAATAACAGCCCCTGCTCGACTCAAAAAAAGCACTCAATATTGAGTGCTTTTTTCATTTTATATTTTCATAAAATATTGACCAAAATTCCTCATAAAAAAAAGACAAATGTACTTAATTTCAAGCTTGCCTCATGATTAAAATTTGCACACCGATAGAATCAGAAGATCAACGGTATTTTCAAAGTAAAAAAATCAAAAAAAATAAGTGGAAGATTTTAAATGAAATTTCGATATTTAATGGGTGTGATGTTATGTGCTGCGCAGAGCTTCAGCTATGCAGCCGAAATCACGGGGACATGGAAAGCCATTGATGACAAAACGGGCTATGCACGTGCTGATGTTGAAATCAGTAAACTCAATAATGGTACTTATCAGGGTAAAGTTGTTCGTATCCATGCCATTCCAAATCGTCCTGCACATACCCACTGTTCTAAATGTAAAGGCGCACTGAAAGACGTGCCTATTCTGGGTCTATCTGTCTTATCAGGTCTAAAACCAAATCCAGAAAAGAAAAATGAATTCGTTAATGGAGCAATTCTCGATCCACTAACCGGTAATGTCTATAAAAGCAAGGCAACTCTGAATTCCCGAGGCAATGTACTGACGCTTCGTGGCTATGTAGGTACACCCATGCTCGGACGAACAGTATCCTGGGTGAAAGTCGAATAAATCTCATTTTTTATAAATTCTCATCTGCAAGCTGTCTGGCCAGATCAAAGGCTTGGACAGCTTAAAATCATTATCTTTATCCCATTCCTTATCACGTAAATACTTACTCATTCTCATCATGCTGAATGAACGTAATTTTTAACTCATATTCATTTTTCTTAATTTAATGTGATGATTGACTAGTATTTAGTGTATTTTTCACGCTATATTAATCCCATAATTTTTTTATGCCTTTAAGAAGTTAAATATATTTTCAATAGCATGGGGTAATGTGGCAATGAGATTCAAACTGCTTTGTTCTATCACTCTTACAGCAGCAAGTACCATCAGTCTATCCGCGTTCGCCAACAGTGACCCATTACTTGGCCACTGGAAAACCATTGATGACCGTACTGGTTATTCCCTGGCAGATGTGGTGATTAGTAAGGATGCTCAGAATCACTATATTGCCAAAATTGTGCATGTTCGTGAGATTCCAGGGGCAGCTCGACAGCAGACTTGCACCCTATGCAAAGGCGCATTGAAGGATCAGCCGCTCATTGGACTGACGATGCTTAAGGGACTGAGTAGTCATCCCGAGCATAGCAATGAATTTATTAACGGCACTCTGCTCGACCCGGTTTCTGGTCAGCTTTATCAGGCCCGTGCCCGCCTGAAAAATAATGGCAGGCATCTTGCCATTCATAGTCGTGCTGAAGGTGCACCGGTCGGACGCAATATGACCTGGATTAAAAACTAGTTTCGAATTCAGATTATTAAGAAAAGCTCCTTAGGAGCTTTTTTATTTTAGGTCATGTGATAATTCACATGAATTCATTAATTTTATGCCAATCTCATCACATTTTATGCTATTGATTTTGTTACATTTTATGAATAAATTAGAGTAATAAATCTAATATGAATAATCATTGATCAACAGGCATGTTATGAAGAAAATTTTAAGTCGCTTAATGATGGGGATCACATTGGCAACAGCAGCAGGTTTAAGCTTTGCTTCTGAAGATCCACTACTGGGGAAATGGAAGACTATCGATGATCAATCCGGTTATTCTCGTGCTGATGTCGAAATCCGTAAAAAACCAGATGGCAGCTATGAGGGAATTATCGTAGAAACCCGTAGCCTGCCAGGTGCAGAAAAACTGGGAATCTGTAGCAAATGTCCAGGACAGCTTAAGAATAAACCATTTATTGGCTTGCCATTTATCTGGGATTTTAAGGCAGACCCCAAAAAACCTCGCGAATTCCATGATGGCAAGATACTTGATCCAATCAGCGGTAAAGTTTACAAAGGTAAAGCACGTTTAAGCGCCAATGGCAAACGCCTGACCCTGCGTGGTTATGTAGGCGTTTCGGTTATCGGACGCAGTGTTACCTGGGTAAAATACTAATTTTTGTCAGTTTTCCATGCCCCTGTTTCAGGGGCTTTTTTAATGGTTATGATTTGAAACAATTAAGTACAAATAAAAACTGTTTCCCTTAGCGCAAACTCATAATAATGAATTGAAGACGGTTATTTTTTATTCACACAATGATCTATCTTCAGCTGCAATTCAATCTGCTAAGGACTCTGAAACGGAGTATTCATGCGACATGTATTCCTCAATTCATAGGCATGGGTAAATGTGTGTTGCAAACAGCGGATGGTTTGCAAATGACAGATAAAACTATAAAAACAGATGCCCGCCTAGATCTTTGTTTCCCTGCTCAGACTGAGCTGTTCAGGTTCAAGCAGGATTTCCACAGGATAGGAGTTCCTCTTCTAGGCAGGATGCTGGTTCAACTAGCATCTCATACCGTTAGGGCACAGCGCAGCGGCCATAAAATATTATGGCATTCCCCTACTTCAGGACGACCTTCCTTTCTGAATGTCTCAAGCCTGGCTGTTTAAGGAGTAGAGCTATGACTACAATTCAATATAGAGAAAACTTTTCCAACGGTTATATCCCCTCTGAAATCATGGATGATCGTACCTTTGATTTGTTCCACTTTTCTGAAGCATGTGGCCAAAGTCCGGAATGGGTGATGCAACTCATTGAACATGGAATTTTGCCGAACCGTTCTAAAACGCATCCTGGTACCTTCCTCGGGGAAGATATTACTCGAGCACAACGGGCTTACCGTTTGCAGCGTGATTTTGATGCTTCCTTTAGTGCCGTTGCCATGATGCTGGATCTCATTGATGAAGTGCAGGAATTACGTCGTGAGGTGAAACATCTGCATTTCAAGTAATGCCTTTTAATGTCCGGTCTGCTTGAGTTAGATCAATGCGGACTAGGGCATATTTTGCTTTTTTCTTTTATTTTTTGAGTGATAAATATCCCTATGAAAACCAAAGACTGCAATAAAAAGATCAAATATATGTTCCCAGAATACCGTGATTTAATTGTGCAATTACGTGAGGAAAATCCGTACTTTGCCCGACTGTTTGAGGAACATAGTAAATTGGACAAACAGATTAGTCAGCTTGAACTCGATCCAGTCAATCATATCAATGATGATATCGATGCGATTAAACGCAAAAAACTAAAACTGAAAGACGAGATTTATCGCATGCTGAAAAACTCTGAAGCCGATCCGCTTACCTAAATGAGAACAGCTTTCTCAACCAAGAATGTTTCAATATAAGGTTTAATCATCCGTTTTATCTACAATGTGATTATTAAATGATTTCGGTTCTTAAATAAAGAATCTGTCCAAATAAAAAAGCCCGCATGATGCAGGCTTTTTCAGACTTAAAAGTAATCGAATTATGCTTGTTCGATGTCTTTCATGGTCAATTTAATACGACCACGGTTGTCAACGTCAGCAACTTGTACTTTCACTTCCTGACCTTCTTTCAATACGTCAGCCACGTTGGCAATACGTTCGTTAGAGATTTGAGAAATATGAAGCAGACCGTCAGTACCTGGCAGGATGTTCACGAATGCACCGAATTCAACGATACGAATCACTTTACCTGTGTAGATTGTGCCTGGCTCAACTTCAGCAGTCAGTGCCTGGATTTTTGCAATCGCAGCCTGTGCAGCAGCTTTAGTTTCACCAAATACGCGTACTGTACCGTTATCTTCGATGTCAATCGCAGCTTTAGTTTCTTCAGTGATTTGACGAATCGTTGCACCACCTTTACCAATCACGTCACGGATCTTGTCAGGGTTGATGTTGATCACTTGGAAAGTCGGCGCGTGCATAGAAATTTCTGGACGAGCACGTGAAATTACTTGATTCATCGCGTTCAGGATGTGCATACGACCTGCATAAGCCTGGTTCAATGCAACTTCCATGATCTCTTCAGTAATACCTTCGATCTTGATGTCCATTTGCAGCGCAGTAATACCGTTAGCAGAACCCGCTACTTTAAAGTCCATATCACCAAGATGGTCTTCATCACCCAGGATGTCAGAAAGTACTGCGAAACGTTCGCCCTCTTTCACTAGACCCATTGCAATACCCGCAACTGGTGCTTTAAGTGGAACACCGGCATCCATCAATGATAGAGAAGCACCACATACAGATGCCATTGAAGATGAACCATTAGATTCAGTGATGTCAGATACGATACGGATTACGTACGGGAAGCGGTCAGCTGCTGGAAGCACGGCTTGAACACCACGACGAGCCAGACGGCCATGACCGATTTCACGACGTTTAGGACCAGACTCGCGACCTGTTTCACCTACAGAATATGCAGGGAAGTTGTAGTGAAGCATGAAGTTGTCAGTTTTAGTACCAGCCAAGGTATCTACCATCAACGCATCACGAGTATTACCCAGAGTAGTAGTGACCAATGCCTGAGTTTCACCACGTGTGAATAATGCAGAACCGTGAGCACGGTCTAATACGCCAACCTGTACATCAAGGGCACGAACAGTTTTAGTATCACGACCGTCAATACGCGGTTTACCAGACAAGATGTTGTCACGTACGGTACGGTATTTAAGATCTTCAAATAATTCGTTTACGTCATCAGCAAGACCAGTTTCGTCACCTTCTGGAACGAACTGAGCGAGCGCTTCTGCTTGAAGTGCATCAAGTGCTGCATAACGGTCTTGTTTCACCGCAATGGTATATGCTTCAGAGATTTTCGCTTCGAATGCTTCTTTCAGTTTTGCACGAAGGTCTTCGTTTTTCTCAGGAGCAACCCAAGTTGATTCTTTCGCACCAGCTGCGGTCGCGAATTCTTTGATTGCTTGGATCGCGATTTGCATTTCATCATGACCGAACAATACTGCACCCAGCATTTGGTCTTCTGAAAGTTCTTTCGCTTCTGATTCAACCATCAGTACTGCAGATTCCGTACCTGCAACGACAAGATCAAGATCACTTTCTTTCAATTGTTCAAAGCTTGGGTTTAGAACGTATTCACCGTTGATCAGACCCACACGTGCCGCACCGATTGGACCACGGAATGGTGTACCTGCGATCGCAAGTGCTGCAGAAGTACCCAGCATTGCTGCAATGTCAGCTTCCATAGTCTTGTCAGAAGATACAACAGTCGCAGTCACCTGGATTTCGTTATAGTAACCTTCTGGGAACAATGGACGGATTGGACGGTCGATCAGACGTGAAATCAGCGTTTCAGCTTCAGATGCACGGCCTTCACGTTTACCGTAACCACCAGGAATACGGCCAGCTGCGTATTGTTTTTCTTGATAGTTAACAGTCAGTGGGAAAAAGTCTTGACCTGCTTTAGCAGTTGGTTGAGCAACAACAGCAACTAATACAGTTACGCCGCCCATAGTAATCAATACGGTATTGGCCTGACGCGCAACACGACCTGTTTCTAGGACAACCTGATGTTGGCCAAATTGGAATTCTTTACGAACAATATTAAACATCGACATGTTTTATTTTTTCCTGATTTTATTCTAGTGGAGACCCCTAAGGTTTGGCATTCACATCCAAATGGACGGGTAAATGACAAAGCTTAGAAGCCGACCTCACCAGAAATAAACACTATTTTTAAACACAAAGAAGGAGCGAACATTCGCCCCTTCCCCTGATCTAGCCAAAGGCTAAACCGACTTTAGTTTTCAGCAATAAAGCATAAGGCATGCGATAAACCCGAAAATAAAGTTTAAATCGAATTAACGACGTAAACCTAAAGCACCGATCAATGCAACATAACGACCGTGGTCTTTACCATTTAGGTAGTCAAGAAGCTTACGACGTTGGTTAACCATACGGATCAGACCGCGACGGCTATGATGGTCGTGTTTGTGCTCTTTGAAGTGACCTTGTAAGTCATTGATTTGAGCAGTTAAAAGAGCTACTTGAACTTCTGGTGAACCAGTGTCGTTTTCAGCGCGAGCGAATTTAGCAATGATCTCTGCGCGATCTGCGTTTGTTAAAGCCATTCGATTTCTCCGAGATGCTTATATATCTTGATAAAAATCAAAGTAATGAGAATTCAATACATTGACTGCCGTGCATCACTACAGCAAGTTGCATATTTTAAGGGAAATTGCGTCAGATTGCAAAAATAGATCATGAATTTTGATAGTTTTAGCTGCCAGATGTCTTTGCTTATTTACTGATATGAAGAAATCCCATATGGTTCAATTTACACATAATTTCAGGAATTGGACTTGATCTGGCTTACGAATAGCTGTTTAGATAACTGCAGAAATTAACTGATCTTTTTATATTTAAAATATTTCTGGTCGCGCTTAGAAATAAATGATAAAAAAAAGCCCGAGTAAACTCGGGCTTTTTCGCGCTGTAGTTTCTTCTATTATCATTTTTTATTTATTGTTTTTTTTAGTGCGTTTTACGCTTTATTATTTTCAAATCTTCCTGACTAAAAATAACTTCCTTGTGTGGTAGATTTTGCCATATTGTCGAAATGCTCATAGAGGCATTTATCCTCACTCGCTGTAAGCCATTGCGTACAAAATTGTCATCGAAATTTGCAAAATATTACACTTATATATCTTTTAATTACACTATTTACTTAAATTTACTTATTCTGCCAACTTAATTGAACTATAAGATTACGGCAAAATTCCATTAACGGCAGATATAAAAAAGCCTTGTAGTCTCTCCCAAAACTACAAGGCTTAGCGGCTGTAAGTTTCCTCTTTCACTTACTTCACTGTAAGTTCGCTGTCTGGTGACATTCTTGTTCTTATTATGCGATTTATACCCAACTTTCCGTGTTGAGTTCTTTTGTGTGACCAATCTTCTCAAAAACCGAGTAAAAGCTCCATGCGCCAATTTCCTGAATCCATGTAAGCATTTACCTACAACAGTTATTTATTTTTTGCCAATAGATTGTTGCATTGTTCAAGTATTTTTTCGCTTAAGCCACTCTTTCGTGTGGTTCTGACGCATAGCGCTTGTGTAAACGCGTCGCGATCTACCAGTAAGCTCACAACTTTTTTGGCCCGGGTAATCGCTGTATAAATCAGTTCCTTACTCAGCAAATTTTTGGCCTGTTGATCGAGTACTACAGCCGTATGAGTAAATTCTGAACCTTGCGATTTATGAATCGTCAAAGCAAATGCCGTTTCGATACTTTTCGGTAAGCGGGTCGCCAGCACCCATTTTTCTAAGCTCGGGAAATACACTTCAAATTGTGACTGTCCTTCTTGTTCTCTCCAGAAACAGATGCCAATATCACCATTGGACAGACCCAGCTGATAATCGTTATAAGTCATCATCACTGGTCGACCGGTATACCAGTCGCCCTGTTTTAACTTGCCTACACTGGCCAGAAAACGCTGTTCAATCTGCTGATTGATTTTATTCAAACCCAGATCACCATGCCGAATTGCGGTGAGAATCCGGTAATCATCAAAGTACTGAATTGCCTGCTGCACATATTGATCAAAATCAGCCTGATCCTGAGCCAGCTTGATCGCGTCTGCATAAGCCTGATAGCCATACATCAGTTGATCATAATATGGGTCTAACTGTAGACCTGTAGTTGGGTTTATTTCTGGCAGATATTGCAGTTGCAACTGGTCAATCTCTACCTGATCTAGTGCAATTGCTTGCAGCTCACTCGCAGCAACCACTTGCTGTTCAAACTGGTTTAAAACCGATGCTGGAACATGTTCCTGCTGGATAAAGTGCGCCATCGCACCAATCCGGGCGCCTGAAGCAAAACGGCGTGTCGTGATTAAATTCACTCGGTTATCCGCCAAAACAGAAGTCTGCTGTAAATCTGCCAGTACAGTACCGACATCCACCGAGGCCAGCTGGTCTGCATCGCCTAATAGAATTAAGCGGGTTGAATCTGGCACTGCAGCAAGGAGCATCTGCGACAGGCTTAAGTCCAACATGGATGCTTCATCAACCACGATCACATCATAGGGTAAAGGCTGCTTGGCATGAAACCGTGGGCGTCCCAACCGCCCCAAGCCCAGTAAGCGGTGCAAAGTAACGGGTTGAACCTGCTTTAAAGCCTCCAGTTCAAAAGCTTGTAACTTTTCACTATGTAAAGCTTTCTGCAAGGCTTCTTGCATTCGCTGCGCAGCTTTACCCGTCGGAGCGGCCATCGCAATCCGGATATTAGGCAAGGCTTCATGTAGTACAGCAATCATATGTGCCAAGGTGTAGGTTTTACCAGTTCCTGGCCCACCGGTAATAATATTCAGTCCCTGCTTGGCGACCATTTCCAGCGCTTGCTTTTGCTGTGGATCTGTCAGGAGGTTACGATCACGCTCACTTAAATTTACTGGCGTGATGGCTTGTGACTTGATCCGGGCGATCTGTGTGGCGACCGCTTGTTCCAGCTGCCAGTAGCGGTATAAATACAATTGCTGGTTTTCAAAAATAAAGGGTGCAATGCCTTGAGCCTGCTGGCTACGATCCAATACCAAATGATGCAATAGAGCTTTTTGCTCAGCACTGGCCGGAATACAACTATTGCCCTCCTGCATCGCTTCAAGGAGCTGCTGAATCAGCAATTTTGCGGCAGCATCAAAGGTCGCCGAACTAAATGGTGGCTGACATAAATAGTCAATCCAGGCCATTAAATGGGCTGATTGCTGAGACACGTGAATTTGCTCATTTTCCACACAGTTATCCTCAAAGTTATCCACAGGATAATCTTCTGTTTAAACTCTTAAAATTTTATAAATCATCAAAATTATGCTGATTTTTTCTGCTCAAAATAGCCCAGAATTTCATCCAGTTTCAGAATAAATTCCAGACCAGGCTGCCAGTGATAAGCGCCTTGTTCAGCCTGACCATTCATACCGCGCAAATACAGATAAGTCGCCCCACCCAGATGCTGCTGCATGTCATATCCCTGCATGTTCACGCTTAGATAACGATGCAATGCCACCAGATATAAGGCCGCTTGCAGCCAGTAACTGGAGTGGGTCATATTCTGCTGGATGGCCTCGGCCGTGTAATGCTGCTGATCCGGCCCGAGAAAATTGCTTTTATAATCGGCAATATGATAACGCTGGCCATCAAAATAAACCAAATCGATAGAACCGGTCAGATAGCGTGCTGATTTTGCCTCATTAAAATCAGGCATGAGAATATCATGCTCGGCAAACAGTTGCTGGATCTGACGAATCTGTAAGGGCGCATCGGTTAAAGACAGGTAAAACGGGAATTCAGACAAATAAGTACCTTGCTGCAACTGCTCCAGGCTGAACTCTGCCTGTAGGGGTGCAGCCAGAATTTCTTTGAGCCAGTCATGAACCCGATTGAGCAGAAGATCTTCAATCATCTCATCAATGAAATGATCGAATGCCTGCTGAAAAACGGCTTCTACATCCAGTTGTGCTGCTGCCTCAGCAGGCGTCATCTGCGCCATTTCCTGTTCGAAAAACTGGATAAAAGGTTCATCATCCAGTTCTGTAAAATAGTGCTGAAACTGCCCTAAGAAGTTCAGCCATTCAGAGTGATCGAATGTTTGAGCGGAACGGAAAAACTGCTGCCATTCCTGACGATAAGCTTCACTCTGATCATGCAGGCGAATTCCGGTCAGGATTTTATAATTCAGGCTGGAGAGTACTTTTTGCATACTCTGCTGCAATTTCTCCAGCTGCATTTGACCTTGACGAGCCACCTGACTGAACAGGGTCTGTAAATTCACACAGGCTGTCTGATAGCCCGAAGTAAATGCCTGCTGTAACAATGGACGAACATGAAAGGCCTGATGAAATTTCTCTTTCAGTTCCTGCCAGATTTGTGGCGCCGTATTTTTAAAACGGCGGCGGATTTCCAGATTCCAGTAACTGCGATCCTGAAAATCGATATGCTCAAAAATACTGTGCAGGAAGGTTCCGGCTACCGTGCCTTTTGGAAAATTCAGCCTGATCCAGTCCAGTGGCTGACTGGCTATCTGCTGTTCCAGTTCCAGTAGATTCATTTCATCTGCGGCACTGTCCGGACGTTCAGAAGCGATGACCAGATCATCCTGCAATATTGCCTGATGCGGGAGATGCTGTGACAGTGCAGTAAAACTGGTTTTGGTCCGCGGATAGAACTGTCGCTCTGGTAAAGGATGAGCCTGCATCTGTAACGGTGCTTCTGTCTGTTGTGCCACAATTCTAGGCGGCTCAGAAGCCAGAGGTGGTTCAAGCAGACTTAGGGCATGCTGAAAGGCCGCCTCACCTTGTCCACGCCAGAACGCCAGACCTGAATCCGCTTGTCCGCTCTGATCTTGCAGCATGGCATAAACCCGGTGACTGGCCCGGGTCAGTGCCACATACCAAAGCCGGTGATTTTCTGCGGCATTCCGGGCCGCATTTTGCAAAATCGCCTGCTCATGCAAGTCCTTATGATTAACTGCAATTACCCGGGATTGTTCCAGTACATTTTCCGCAGCTGACAGGGAAAAGTTCAGATTCCCCTTATTTACATCAAAAGGCGCATCGGCACCCAACAGGAACACGACTTTGAATTCCAGTCCCTTGGAAGCATGGATGGTCAGCAGTTGCACCCCATGATCGCCGGAGAGTTTGCGCTCTTTTTCATTGTCCTTGCCGGAAGGTGATTGCAATTGACGCAGATACCAGTGATACAGCTTTTGAGCACCCTGATAATATTCACTTTGCTGGCACAGAATCTCGGTCAGGTGACGTAAATTCACCACCACCCGTTCATTGTCCAGACTCTGGCTTGCAACCAGATTGGTCCAGACCTGAAACAGATTTAAAGCATAATTCCAGGCCGTCAGAAACCCTTTTTCAAACCACATTTCCCGGATAGCATCAAAGTCTGCAATATAACGGCTCAGACCTTCGCTCTGCTCTTGCAGTTCGATTAACTTTTTCAGGTTAAAGCCCAATAAACGGGTCAATAAGGCACGTTTGACTTTGGCTTCGTTAAAAGGCTCCATGATCGCGGTCAGAACAGCTGCAACATCCTGAGCCACCGGACTGGCAAAGACGCTCTGCTTAGATTCCTTATAACAGGGAATCCCCATGCGTTGCAGACGCTGCTTGACCTGTTCCAGCGCATAATGGCCAAAACTGAGAACTGCAATATCATCCGCTTTTAAGTGCTGAACGTTGTCACCCTGCTGGAAATACAGTTGCTGCTGTTCAGACTGATTCAATAACTGGCGGATTTTCCAGACCACCTGATCGGCTTCAACGTCCTGTTCACCGAGCTGAATCCAGCGTAGTGGATGCGGATTACTCAGCGTTTTATCGATTAAATCCGGATGTGGCCGGCTCCCCGCCTGAATCAGGGTGTAATGCACCTGTTCACCAAAATCCATCTGGCGTTGAAACAACGCGTCCACCACCTCGACTAAAGGCTTTACCGAGCGATGGTTCTGGATCAGAGTATATTCACGGCCCTGCTTTTGCAGCACATCGGCACGCGCCTTGTTATAGGTCAGCATGTCACCGCCACGGAAACCGTAAATCGCCTGTTTCGGATCACCCACCATGATCATACAACCGGCTTTGACTCGATTCGGATCACGCCAGATTTTAGCCAGCAGATCATCCTGATCCTGGTTGGTATCCTGAAATTCATCCACCAGAATGAGTGGATAGCGTGCCTGTACAAACTGGGCAAAGCGTTGACCTTGCTGTCCCTGTAAAGCTTCAGCCAAGGTTCGAATCTGTTGGGAAAATGTGGTTTCACCCTGTTTTTGCAAGGTTTGCGGCAGACGGTTCTGCACACTGCGAATAATATGATATTCAAGATAGGTGGTCAGCTGCTTCAACTGTGCATCCATCTTCTCTTTGACTTCGCACAATCCATCAATGGCCTGAATCAGGCTATGTTGCAGAATCTGCTGCTGCTCTGCTTCCGGACAGCTTTTGTTAAATACTTGCTTCATTGAGACCGGTTGAAAATCGGTTTTCTTGCGGCGCAAATAACACAGATTTAATAAGATCGCATGCAGTTCTGGATCAAAAAAGCTCATCGCGCCTTTAGTTTTCAGTGCCGCCATCCAGGTCATAAAGTTTTCACAGACATCGCTTAATCTGGTGAAAAAACTCTTATGAAAATACTTGGGAGAATTCTGGCAATACTCCCGAATGATCTCAATTTCATGTTCATGTACATCGAACAGGCGCTGAATGCAGTGCTCTAGTTCAGCCAGATCCCATTCGACGTTTTCTACCTTCTGAAAGTATTGCACACGGAAATTTAGAGCATCACGAACTAGTCCAGTATAGTGTTCTACTGGTTTCAACAGGTTTTGCAGATATAGATGATTGACCATATACTGCGGCTGCTGCTGGATCCATTCTCGTAGCACATCATGAATCAGCTGCTGGATATATAGGTCCTGATCTTCAGTCAGTTCGGCCCGTTCAATCTTGCCGCTTTCAAAGGCAAATTCACGCAATAATTTCTGGCTAAAGCTGTCCAGTGTTCCGACAAACAGCTCATCCAGCTGGTTCAGAACCAGACGTAGACGGCGCCGGGCATAGTCCATGCGTGAGCCATAATCTTTCAACACCTGCTGGAACAGCGGATCCGATTCAGCCTGGATTTTGGCGGTGATTTCGACCGAATTCAGCTCCTGATGACGCTGAATGAAGGCTAGTGTTTCTTCAACCCTAAGACGTACCCGGTTTTTCAGTTCAGCTGTAGCCTTACGGGTAAAGGTTGTGGCAATCACCTGATGCGGATAATACTGATCCAGAAAAATCCGCACCATCAAACTGGATAAGGTATAGGTCTTACCCGTCCCCGCCGAAGCTTCAATCCAGTGCAGGCCGCTAAAGCGCATGTCCTGAATCGGATTGGTTGAAATCTTTTTACTGCTCTGGTTCGGTAACATGGTCATTGTTCTTTTATCCATTCCAGATGTTCATGAATCGGCGCATATAGCGCATGGGCAAAGTCATGGCAACAGCGTTGCAAGGCCAGATCCGGGTCCTGATCCTGCAAAATAAACTGCCAGTCCTGATGTAGCTGGCTGGATTCATCGCTGGCCAAAGGCTTGGCACTTTCATAGCTGTTGTTCCAGGCCTTTAGCAGTTCCTGCATCTCGGCAATGGTGATCTGTCCCTGTTCATTTTCGGTCCATTCCCAGGCTTTTTTCATCAGCAATTCGGCTGGCAAAACTAGCGGCTGGGTCTGTCCTACTTCCCAAGCTTTCAACCAAGCCTGTAAATGATGACGTGCCTGACTAGAACGCAGTCCGGAGAATTTCAGGGTTTTATTACTGAAAATGACAATCCGTTCCAGCTGTGGAGACAGTTCATCATTGTTCAGATAGGCCAGCCAGAGCAAATATTCCAGCCAGACCTGTGCCCGACGTTTTTCTGAGGCCGAAGATGACTGCATGCTGAGCCAGTAACTGCTGTGCGGCACTTGCGGCAAGGTAATATGAATCAGCAGTTCAGGGTTATATTGCCAAGTTTGCTGCGTTACAGGTGTCAGCTCTTTATTCAGCTGCAATAAACGTTCTTTTAGCGATTGCTGTTCCTGCTGACTGCTGAGCCAGGTCGCTTCCTGAGTTTTTCCGACCGGCAAGCGGTCCAGCATCAGCTGTGGCTCAATCTCTTGATCCTGTTGTAATAGGAAATCACGGACCTGATACTGTTCCAGTTTATTCAGCAATAAGGGTTCTCGTGAACTTGGCAGATCGGCATATCTCACACTGGAAACACCGATACTTTTCAGGAATAGACGTGCCGGGAAAATCATGTCACGAATCCACTCATCCCCTTTCAGCACCCGGATTTCTTTCTGCATCAAGGCCGGATAATGGGCATTGATCCAGCTGCTGCGCTTGCCCTCTGCACTGCGAATATATTCTGCTACAGCAAACCACTGGGTCTGATAACGTGGGGTATGAGATTCAACGTAACCAATTGGATCGAACGGCTGTAATGGATGTACATGATAGAGTTGACGGATATGCTTGGCAATACTCAAACCATTGATTTCAACCGTTTCATCGACTTCAGCATCGGGCTGGTCTGATTGGCAGATCAGGGCAATATGCTGGATCAGTTCCTGCAATGAAGTGGATGGATCACGCGCTTCACCATCATCAACATCAAAGCCATTATAAAACAGCCATAAATTGTCCTGCGCCAATAGCAATGCATCCAGAAAAGCACCCTGGTCATCATCCAGACGGGAACGATCCCCTAGTTGCGGCTTCAGACTGTTCATCAGGTCAAATGGCACCTGCTGATTCCGGCTCGGAAATTTACCGGTATCCAGATTCAGCATCACCACCAGTTTATATGGCAACGGACGGATCTGGCCGATTTGACTAAAGGTAATCTGTCCGGTCGGCTCGGCCTGATCCAGCTGCATCTCCAGTGTATTCTGAATTTCTTCCAGTACATAAGGCAAAGGAAGGCTTAAGGCGACCAGCTCCTGGCTGGCCTGCGGATCATCCTGATCGTGATAATCGGCCAGCGTCAGCATCCGCATCTGCTTATCGATAATCTCTGCAACCGTCTTTAAGGACTCGACGCCGGCTTCACGGAACTCATTCAAGTCTTCACGCAGATATTCCAGCCAAGTTTTTACCGGGGTACGTTGGCCCTGTTCATGCAAAATCAGCCAGTCACGGCGCTGTACCAGATCCTGATAAATCTGGATCAGAGTCGAAATGAGAGGAAAATCACTACTCAAGACCCGAGCATAGCTTAAGGTATCCTGAAACAGGGCATGTTCCGGAACTGCAAGCCCGAGTGCCAGCCGATCCAGCGCAAACTTAAAACTGAAGCGGTAGTCTTCATCACCGGCAGTCAGGCTTTGCTGTAAATGCTGCTGATCCAGACCGCGTTTAAAGCCCGCTTCGCCCAGTAACTGCAACGTGCGCTCAACTTGCGCGTAGTCCAGCGCATATAGTTGCTGGGTCTCATTCAGGCTGAGCCAGTCGGCAAAATCTTCGATACTGAAACGTCGATGCACCAGCTGAATCCGGCCCAGTACCGCGCGCCAGGCATTGCTGACATCGAGTCGGGACACCCCGGCAATCTGGATTGGCAGATATAGGTTGTCTTTTTGCAGACGCTGGCTATGGCCTTCCCGTTCTCGCGGTGGTGGTGCAAAGACACTCCGGATCGCCGGCTCCAGCTCTTTCAGGTTCGGGGCCAGCACCAGAATATCGCTCGGCTGACGTGGGGCATCTTCCGTGCCTTGGGCCAGCCAGTGAATCATCTGTTCTTTTAAGACTTCCAGCTGGCGCAGTGAGGAATGACAGACATGAATCTGTACCGAATCATCGTCGGGTTTGAGCGGATACTGGTGTTTTTCCGGTTCCAGCAGGTACAAAATATCCGACTGGATTTTGGCCAGTAACTTATCCTGATATTCATCCACGAAAGCATCGGCCCAGAGACCTTCTTCACCTGAAGACAGTTTGGACAATAACGAGAAATGATCACGTGCCTGCTTGCCAAAGCGGGTCAGCAAGGGATGACGCGATTCTCGGTCTTCGGCATTAAAGTTCAACTGAAAGGCTGCAAAGAAATGCTGGATTTCGGTATCAGTCGGCAAACGTCCCTGAGATTTTTCAAATTTCTTGATGAAACGTTCCTGCACGCCAAGGTCATAACGTGCTTTCCAGTCTGGATCGACACTATCGGCCCAGTATTCCTGTGACGGGTTAAAGTGGAAAATATAAATATCGATGTATTGACCGAGACGGCGCAAGAAATCCAGCTGACTCGGTGGCAATTCTAGCAAGGTAAAGACCACGACCTGTTCTGGCAAACGTTTTAAAGCCTGTACCTGAGTATCTTCATTTTCCAGACGTTCCCAGTACATCTGTTCGATGTCCAGAATCTTGGCATAATCATCCTGAAAGACATGCTGCCACAACCAGCGCTGCCAGGCTTCCAGTTCGCGTGCCTGAATCTTGACGAAGTCTGCCACCGGAATTTCATGGCCATTTTCATCTTTAGGAATATAGATCATATGCTCAACATCGAGCGCAATATCCTGCCCCCAGGACGCCAGCCAGTTAGTGGGACAACGACATTCCTGTGGTGGGCAATTCCGCGCGCAATAACCACGGTAATCCATATAATGGCTAAACAGGCGCGAGACCTGTTCGGATACCCAGTACAGCATGCTTTGTTTTTTCAGCTGCTTCTCTATGCCCTGTTCCAGACGATCTGCGCTGTCATAAATCCGTTTGATAATCGAATACAGTGGATGATCGATCTCTAATGGAATCTGCTCAGGCAAAATGCATTTACGTAATGCCTGAAATACCCGCCATTTAATAATAATTCGGGGAATATTGGCTTCACGAACCTGTTCGACTTCTTTGGGATTATTCAGCACCCACTGATAGGAAGTCCACTGAAAGGCACGGATCCGATGATGAAACTGGGTATTGGCACTGATGCCCTTTTTCTCGGCAATTTTTTGGGTCAGCCAGGCCTCGACTGCAGGAGATGGCACAATAAAATGCCGCGGCTGTAACACAGCCAAGGGATTTTTTGCGCTCTGATTAACGATACGCAGCATACTATCCAAAAGCACATCAATGCGTTGACTCTGAATAACATGAATTGCCATCGTTTCCCCTGAAAAATGAGATGGAGCAGTACTACAAAATGATAAAGATTATTTACTATACTTACCGAACTGTCTATGTCACTTTAAAACTCATACTTCAGTCAAAAAAGTTCTTTGAAAAAAGCATCTTATTGATGTTTGAACAGAAAAAAACAACATCTAGCTTTAGGTAATGCCCATGAAATTAGACAAAATTCCAGATCGTATCGATCCAAGTTTAGATTTAGACAGAATTCGCAACGAGTGCTTAGAGCTAACCAAAAAACGTGCCTATTATTCTGCCGGAGCAGCTGTGATTCCGGTGCCATTTCTGGACGTGGTCATTGATGTCGGCATTCTGTCGCAACTGATCCCGGAGATCAATGCCCGCTTTGGTCTAGCCCCTGAACAGATCAGTGTGTTTGATCCTGCAACCAAACAGGTGCACTGGAATGAACTGCGTAAACGCGGAATCGAGTTTTCCGGTCTGGTGGTAGCACGTACAGCAGTCAAAAAATCTTTGAACAATGTTGCAGCGAAAGTGATCACAAAGCAAGTCACAAAATTCATTCCACTCGGTGGTCAACTGGTAGCCGCGAGCCTCGGTTATTTTGTCATGAAAAAAATTGCTGAAGCGCATGTTGAAGATTGTTATCGCACAGCAAAAAATATCCAGCAAAAACAGATTGCTCAAGGCAAATAAATTTCCCGCCCCATTTTTTATCCCCAAACTTTTCAAAACTCAGGCAGATTAATCTGCCTGAAGCTGCTTTAAAATTGTTTTTAAAATTTCGACCCGAGCGGTGTTTTTATCATCAGTGGCGATAATGTGCCATGGTGCCTGTTCTGTCGACGTACGTTCAAACATGTCGGCGGCCGCTTTTAAATAATCATCCCAACGTTCCCGGTTACGCCAGTCCTCATCGGTGATTTTAAAGCGCTTATGTGGGGTATCTTCACGCGCCTTGAAACGGGCCGCCTGCTCTTCCTGGGAAATCGCCAGCCAGAATTTAATAATTACGGTTTGATGGTTAATCAGGCTCTGTTCAAATCGGTTAATTTCATCATAGGCCCGCTGCCATTCTGCCGGGCTGGCAAAGCCTTCTACCCGTTCTACCAGCACCCGACCATACCAGGAGCGGTCAAAAATACAGATATCATCATCAGTTTGCAGCTTGTTCCAGAAACGCCATAAATAAGGACGATTCAGTTCATATTTTTCGGGCGCACCGATGGTCTGGATTTCATATTCACGGGGATCCAGCTTTTTCACAATCCGCTTGATCGCTCCACCCTTGCCCGCTGCATCCATCCCTTCAAACAGCAAAATCACATTACGTGGGTCTGAGCGCAGCGCCTTAGCCACCTGAGGAGACAGTTTTTTCAGTTCCGCTTTATAGTCCTCTGTCTTGGCAAGTTCTTGCGGAGGATGCTGCAATAATTCTGGAATTTTGGCCTGTTTCCATCGTCCTTTGGCCCGAACCGGATGATTGGGACAATGTTTTAGCGCCTGCAAAATATACTGTGCAAACTGCTGGTCACGCTGTTTTTCATCTTCCCCGTCAATGATCAGCCAGTCTTCGTCTTTAGTAAACCGCTCTCGCAAACGTTGCACGGTGTCGTACTTTTTTTTGTCGCGCCAGTCCAGGCCATGCAGTTTGTGCCATTGCATTTCACTCGGATCCATCTGATCCAGGCGTTTTTGTAGCGTTTTCCAAGGTAAGTCGAACCAGACCTTGACCACATCAACATAGTTATTTTTTAGATCCTGCTCAAAGACACGCATATCTTCCAGATAGGCATCAAACTGGGCATCATCAATGGCACCAGTCTGCATGGTGGTTCTGAGCAGATCGCTGTACCAGTTACCAAACAAGACCATGATCTGGCCTTGGGCAGGAATAAACCGTGTATAGGGTTGCCAGAAGGTCTGTTTTTCTCCTAATACTTGCGGCTGATCGGCCTTCACCTGCAAATAACGAGGATCTACCCATTCACGTAACTGTTTGACCGCTTCGCCCTTACCCGCCAGTTCAATTCCATTGACCAGAACAATCAGGCTTTTGCCATTTTTCTGACCTTGGGTTTTCCTCAGGTCATACTGGGCATTGATCAGCGCAAGGGATAGCTCGTCTTCATCCATTAACTGGAAACTTTGTTCTTCTATACGCATACAGATCCCTCATCTTTTATTCTTGTGGGCAGTATAGCGAGGAGTTTGAAGGCAAAAATAGCGTTAGCAACGTTTTTCACACGATTAGATTGTCTGTTTAAACAGCAAATTGACATTCAAATAAGGAATCATTGATCAATTTGTCATAGCGAGATTGCGCCACACCCTCTAAGATTCTGAGATCGAAAAATCATATTTGAAAATACATGTCCAAACTTGCCCGATTAGATGAACTCTTAGAACAGTATTATCAGCTGAAGTATCACACTCAGCCTGAAATTTTAAGCCGTTTACAGGATGTGCAGGCATGGCAAAAGGCACGGATGCAGCGTAGCCATCATCAGCATTTTTCTGAAAAAAATAACCAGCTGATGGCCGAATATTTCCTGAATCGGCTCTATGGCGGCCCAGACTTTGACGCACTGGCCGAACAGATTGCCCGACTGATGAAATATGCGCACAAGGCAGAAAAAATGATTCCGGAAAATGCCCTAAAAACCGGAACCTCAGGCGTAGAACTGGCGATTCTGGCGGTACAACTGGATGAACAGGTCGCAATCCAGCTTTTAGAGGATTATCCTGCCAACGCACCATTGACTGATGAAATGATGCGCGTGACCTATCTGAAACTGGATCAGGGGGAAGCACGCTTGAAACAGCTGGCACTACTGGATCAGCTGGGTGTCAGTCTGGATAAATATATGCGTTCCTTTGTGGTTTATACCGCCTTCAAGATGTGTAAAGGCGCAGCCAATAAATATCATTTTCAGGTGATGTATGAGTTTATGCAGGACGGTTTCCAGGCCATGAAACCGTTAAAATCGGCAGAAAAATTCGTGCATGACTTTACTGCGATTGAACGCGGTATTATTGATAAGGTGCATTCAGGTGATCCAACACCATTCCAATAATACACTCCTGTCCCATCCATGATGAGGAAGGCTTGCGGTCCTGCCTGATCCTGATATTTTCAGGTTTTTATGGCAGGCCATCGCCAGTGATAAATCATATGAATTATTCGATCACTGGCAGTGAAGATTTCCGCCCATATTCCTATTTTTCTGTATATTATTCATAACAATTGCATCATGATTGCTGAATAACATCCAAGAATCTGTCATTATGCAGGCAATGCAAGATTAACCCGATTGATATGTTAGGAGTGACTCCAATGTCGAATGAAAATCAAACGCCTACCCCTACACCCGAGTCGGCACAACAGACAGACAAAGTGAGCCCATTCTTAACCACTCTGCTTCCGCAAGGCGCTCCACAAGGTCAGCAACAATCTCTAGAACAACGCCTGACCGATACGCCTGTGACTGGAACTGTCCCTAAATATAACCTGCCACGCGGTGCCAATACCGGTAACGTCGGTCCAACCACGCACTTCGGCTACAAGACTGTGAGCAGTGACGAAAAAGCCCAGAAAGTGGCTGAAGTATTCCATTCGGTGGCCAGCAAATACGATATCATGAATGACCTGATGTCATTCGGCATTCACCGTCTGTGGAAACGTTTTGCGATTAATATGTCAGGCGTGCGCCGTGGCCAGCATGTGCTGGATATTGCTGGCGGTACAGGCGACCTGGCCAAAGTATTTAGCCGTGAAGTGGGCCCTACCGGTCATGTAGTACTGTCTGATATTAACGAATCCATGCTGAATGTTGGCCGTGACCGTCTGATTGATGCCGGCTGTACCAATGTTGATTTCGTTCTGGCGAATGCAGAAACTCTAGAGCCATTTGCCGACAACAGCTTTGATCTGGTAACGATTTCTTTTGGTCTGCGTAACGTCACCGATAAAGATGCTGCACTGGCAGCCATGTATCGCGTGCTTAAGCCAGGCGGTCGTTTACTGATTCTGGAATTCTCTAAACCAGTCTTTGAGCCATTCTCAAAACTGTATGACCTGTATTCATTCACTGCTTTACCAATCATGGGCAAAATCGTGGCAAATGATTCAGAAAGCTATAAATACCTGGCTGAATCAATCCGTATGCATCCAGACCAGCGTACTTTAAAAGGCATGATGGAAAATGCTGGCTTCCAGAACTGTGATTATCACAATCTGACCGGCGGTATCGTTGCCGTTCACCGTGGCTTCAAGCTTTAAGGGTCGTACCCGATATGTGGTCACTTCTCGCTCTCGGTGCTGTTGAACGCCTGATTCATCATATGATTGATCTGGATGCGATTACCCGCATTCAGCTCAATGCTTTAGCCGGCAAAATGCTGCGGGTGGTCATTGCCTCACCGCAACTGTCCGTCGATGTCTTCTTTGATGAGGGCAAGGTTCGTCTGGAACCAACGCCAACCGGTCATACTGAAGAATCTTCGATTTTTGAACAGCGCCCTTATGAAGCCAATAGTACTCAAATTCCTGAAGCAACGGCGACGCTACAGGTGAATAATGTCGTAGAGCTGCTTAAACTGCTGCTTGCTGATGAAGTCGGTAATATTCCGCTGCAAGGTGACTATAAAATTCTGCAAGAAATCCAGCGTATTATGCAGCAGGCTGAACCTGATCTGGCGGCGCATTTGAGTCCTTGTATTGGCCCTGCTCTGGCACATGAAATTGGCAAGTTGCAGCTGGCTCCGAAGCATTTAAAACGCACTTTGCAAAGCCAATTATTTTTCGCTAAAGATGCCCTGAAAGAAGATAGTGGCCTTTTTGCCCCGCGCTGGCAAATGGATGACCTGAATCAGGATACCCGTATCCTGAACCAGAATTTGGATCGCGTCGAAGCCAAAATCCGTCAGCTTCAGGCACAGATTGAATCTGACGATTCTACTGATCAGCCATTTACTCCTGCTACACCTCATATTCCTTCTCAATACTAGGTACACCGCTTTATGATTCCGCATGTTTCACGTTTACTCGAACTTTGGCGCATCGCCGCGCACTATAGACTCGACACGTTGTTTCCTGCGGAAGAACTTCCTGAAAAAGCCCGGCACATTTTATCTTTAATTCGTATGCATCCGGCAGCCTGGTCTAGCCGTGAGCGTAAAAACCCGCTCAAGCTGAAACTGGCACTGGAAGAAATGGGGCCGCTGGCGATCAAGCTGGGTCAGTTACTTTCGACCCGTCGTGACCTGATTCCGCCTGAAGTGCTGCAACAACTGGTTCTATTACAGGATCAGGTTAAGCCCTTTGATAATGATGTCGCCAAGATGCGTATTCAGGAATCCTTAAAAGCCGATGTAAATACCCTGTTCGCCCGATTTGATGTTCAGCCGCTGGCAGCCGCCTCGATTGCACAGGTGCATACTGCAGCCCTGCACGATGGCCGTGAAGTGGTGGTCAAAGTGACCCGTCCGAATATTCGACAGCAGATCTTGCAGGATTTTGAAATTCTAAGCTGGCTGGGTGATTTTCTGGAAAAACGTCTGGAAGCAGCACGTGCCCTGCATTTGTCAGAAATCATTCAGGACTATCGCCAGATCATTCTGAATGAGCTGGACCTGACTCTGGAAGCGGACAATACCCGCCGTATGCGTCATTACTTCACTGGCTCCAGCATGATGTATGTGCCTGAAGTCTATATGGACAGTAAGGACGTGCTGGTAGCAGAACGGATTACCGGTGTTCCGATTTCGGATATTGCCACCTTTGATGAACTGGGTATGGACCGTGCAGATCTGGCGCGTAAAGGTCTGACTATTTTCTTTACCCAAGTGTTCCGCGACAATTTCTTCCATGCAGACATGCATCCAGGCAATGTCTTTGTCGAAACCATCAATCCGGCCAATCCGCGCTTTATTGCGCTGGACTGCGCGATTATGGGCGAGCTGTCCAAACATGACCAGATGACGGTGGCACGTATGCTGCTGGCGGTTATGAACAGCGACTTCATGCAGCTGATTCAGATTGTGCATCAGGCCGGCTGGATTCCACCGGGTACCGATCAGGACGCGCTAGCACGCGAAATGCGTCGTACCGTGGGTCCAATGGTCTCCAAGCCGATGCATGAACTGGATTTTGCCGGGATTCTGATTCAGGTCATGGACATCGCCCGTCGTTTCCATCTGGAAATCCCGCCACAACTGATGTTGTTACTGAAAACGCTGGTTCATGTAGAAGGTCTGGGAACAGACTTGTATCCTGAACTGGATATCTGGAGTCTGGCGAAACCGATCCTCACCGATTGGGTCAAAGCCCAGATGAATCCGCAAAAGAATATCAAGGAACTCGGACAAAAAATCCCGGATCTGCTTTTGGGCGCGCAGGATTTACCGACCCTGATGATCGACAGCCTGAACGGTCTGAAAAACCAGTCCGCCTGGCATGCCAAGCAGCTCAATGAATTGCAAAGCATGCGCCTGCAAATGGAACATCAGCAAAAGCGTAGCTGGATTTTTGGCAGCATCATGGCTATCCTGCTTTCAATTGCGATCATTTCACCATGGTTTGTGTCAGTGATTTTGATCGTACTGGCAAGCGTACTCGCAGTCTGGCGGATTGCAAAATAACTGAAATAACCTGCTTAAAAGACCTGACATTGTTCAGGTTTTTTTATTTTTCTCCTTCCCTATGACTGCAAAGTCACCTTAGGGTATATCTTGCCATTGGGCTTTGTGACCAGATGCTTAAAATATGTCCTCATTGGTCAAATATGGGTTGAACCTTTATGCAGATTTTACAAAAACATGCGCCTGCTCTGAAAATCCGCGCTGGGCATCAGGCTCGTGAGCTGATTCTGAAAGAAGGTTTACAACCCGAACAGGTCGATATTGTGCCGGGTGCTGCAGGTGGACCCAAAGGTATTGGTATTCAGGGACTGGATCAGGCCATTTTTGGCGAGTTTTTCCCCCGTGCCCCTCAGCGTAGAACGCTAGTCGGTTCATCCATTGGCAGCTGGCGTTTTGCCAGTGTCGCAGCATGGGGAGCCAAAGCAGGTACTGAACGTCTTGCCGACTTGTATACCCATCTATACTTTCACAAGAAAATGACCCGTAAGGAGGTCAGTGACGTTTGTCGTGGCATGCTGCTGGATCTGGTACAAGGCAAAGAAACCGATTTAGTGAATCATCCAGATTATCATCTGACGGTATTATCGATTAAAGCCCAGCACATTTTCCAGAGTGACAAGGCGCTCCCCCTACTCGCCTCTGTGGCCGGCATTGTCGGAACTACCGCTGTAGCGCGTAAACATAGTCGCCATTTTATGCAACGTGTGATTAGCCAGCCGAATACGGGTGAACAGTTTAAAATTGCCGATGATGGATTTACTACACATTATCACGCCTTGACTGAGCAAAGTGTTTTGTCCTGGCTGATGGCTTCTGCCTCTATTCCGGGCGTGATGGCAGCAGTCAATAATATTCCGGATGCACCGCAAGGTTATTATCGTGATGGCGGTCTGATTGACTATCATATTGACCTGCCTTTCCAGAGCAAAGGCATCGTGCTGTATCCGCATTTTACTGACAGCATTACTCCCGGCTGGTTCGATAAACTGTTTAAACGCACGGCACGCCCGGAAAATCAGGCACGAACTTTGCTAATTTCACCCTCTCAGGAATATTTGCAAAGTTTGCCTTTGGGTCGTTTACCGGATCGTAAAGACTTCACTTTGAAAGGTTTGGATCAAGCTCAGCGGATTCAGCTCTGGAAGCAATGTATTGCTGAAAGTCAGCGCCTGGGAGATGAATTTCTGGAACTGGTCGAGAAGCAGAATTTTGCCGATGTGATGCAAAGCCTGTAATGGGCACAGCCTGTCCGAATTGTTTGTATAATTGCCTTAATTTTTTGAACTGTTGAGATTTATGCAGAAATTTTTAGTGATCCTGCAATATGCATGTATAGCCTTTGGACTTTATCTAATTTATAGCGTTAGCATGTCGCTGTATACCCAGCAATTTGAGCTGATGGAACTGGTGGCAGATATTGGCACCATTCTGATCTGTCTGGATTTGGGTGTGTTCTTATATACCAGTAAAGGCAAACAAGGCATCACCATGGAAGAGTATGCCAAACAGCTGGAACAACCACCGTCTAAACTGGTTTATGTGACACGTAAACTGGGACATCTGGGTATTTTATTGATTATTACCAGCTGGATTGTTCCGATTATTAATAGTTAATCCAAAATAAAAAACCTCCCGATTGGGAGGTTTTTCGTTTAGAGCCTAAAGATTATTTCGAACCTTTAATTCCGGCTTGAAGTAATAGTGCTCCTAAACCACCAATTTTATTTTCTTGTGGTTTAGCCGCTTGAGGTTTCTTGCCATGCGGGCGGTCACCTTGTGGACGTGCATGCTGTGGACGTTTGCCTTGTGGCTTGCGCTCACCGCGTTGCTCATTGTCACGACGTGGTTGACGTGGTGCTTTCGCTGGCGCTTCCGAACCTTCAGGACGCATCGACAGATTGACACGGTTACGTTCCACATCAACGTTCAGTACACGAACTTGTACGATTTGACCTGGTTTTACCACTTTATGCGGATCAGCCACAAATTCATTGGCTAATTCAGAAATATGTACCAAACCATCCTGATGTACACCAACATCCACGAAAGCACCGAAGTTAGTCACATTGGTGACTACGCCTTCCAGCTGCATGCCTTCAGTCAATTGAGCCACTTCAGTAATATCATCACGGAATTTTGCGGTACGGAATTCTGGACGCGGGTCACGGCCAGGTTTTTCCAGTTCAGCCAAAACGTCCTGAACGGTTGGCAGCCCGAATTTATCATCGACAAACTCTTCAGCATTGACCTGGCGAATGATTTCAGTGTTGCCAATAATATCTTTTACAGTCGTTGCTTTCGCTTCAACAATTTTAGATACCAATGGATAAGATTCAGGGTGAACTGCAGAGGCATCTAGCGGTTCTGAACCTTGCTGGATACGCAAGAAACCCGCTGCCTGTTCAAAAGTACGCTCGCCTAGACGTGGCACTTTTTTCAGGTCCTGACGGTTGTCAAAACGGCCATTTTCCTTACGGAAGTCCACGATTTGCTGTGCAATTGATTTGTTCAGACCTGCGATATAACCCAGGATTGCAGCAGATGCAGTATTTACATCCACACCGACCGAGTTCACACAGTCTTCAACCACTGCTTCAAGAGTTTTTGCCAGACCGGTCTGGTTTACATCATGCTGGTACTGACCTACACCGATTGATTTAGGATCAATTTTCACCAGTTCAGCCAATGGATCTTGCAGACGGCGTGCAATTGATACTGCACCACGGATCGATACATCCAGTTCAGGCAATTCCTGAGAAGCCAGTTCAGATGCTGAGTAAACAGAAGCACCCGCTTCTGAAACAGAAACACGAGTCAATTTCAGGTCGCTATTTGCAGCCATCATTTCGGCAATTAACGCTTCAGTTTCACGGCTTGCTGTACCATTACCGATTGCAATCAGGTCAACATTGAATTCGCGGCAAAGACGTGCCAATTCAGTCAGTGAACCTTCTTTATCATCTTTCGGTGCAAATGGGTAAATGGTGCTATGTGCCAATACATCACCTGATTCATTCACCACTGCCAGTTTTACGCCAGTACGGATACCAGGATCTACGCCCAGTGTCGTACGTGCGCCTGCAGGCGCAGAAAGCAGTAGATGACGCAGGTTTTCAGCAAAGACCTGCATTGCTTCAGCTTCAGCAGCCAGACGTTTTTCAGTCAATAATGAATGTTCGATCGTTGGACGAACTTTACCAAGCCAGAACAGTTTCGCAGTTTGCTTTAAGAAATCCTGACGAGATTGCGGCTGAATGGTATCCAGGTTGTATTCAGTTTCAATACGTGCCAATGGTGCATCATCTTCACCATCTACTTTAAGGCCCAGTACATTTTCCTGACGGCCACGTAGCATTGCCAATAAACGATGAGAAGGTACCTTGTTCAGATTTTCAGAGAAATCGAAGTAATCACGGAATTTTTTACCAACTTCTTTTTTCTCTTCGCTAGCGACCAGACTTTTCAGCACGGCAGTTTTAGCAAACATTGCTTTAAGCTCAGTGGTCAACGCAATATTCTGCGCCCAGTCATCAATCACGATATGCTGGATCGCATTGAGCTGGCTTTCCTGATCTGGATAATCTTCATGGCTAAAGCCCGCTAAAGCTTCTGCTGGATCCACGGCTTCAGTAAAGATTTTTTCTGCAATCGGACCTAAACCGGCTTCTTTGGCTTTAAACGATTTGCTGGTACGTTTTGGACGGTATGGTGCGTAAATTTCTTCTAGGGCATTTTTAGTTTCTGCCGCATTCACCCGTGCCAATAAATCATCAGATAATTTATTTTGTTCTTTTAGTGATTCGATCACCTTTTCACGGCGTTCATACAAATCACGCAAATACGATAAACGTGTATCGAGCTGGCGTAGTTGCGTATCGTCTAAGCCCTGCGTTACTTCTTTACGGTAACGTGCAATGAAAGGAACGCTGGCACCCTCATCAATCAGTTTGATGGCAGCTTCTACTTGATTTGGACGTACGGCAAGTTCTTTTGCCAACTGCTGAACTAAGTCAGTCATCGTGTTTGATCCCACAAGGATAAGTACTAAATGGCATGATTATAAAGACCAGGTCTATAAAATCCACCATTGTTTTTATTAATTTATATAAGCTTCAGATAACCGTATACGATCGTTTTCCAGTTTTTCCACTAAAGTTTGCATGAACTTTGCATTTTATTCTTGTTCCGGGACGATTTTTTTCGCATATAGATGTATATATTTGGTATCTATGTCTTGATTTTAACTGCAATATTTGATGCTTTAGAGCATAGTCAATTAATAGTAATGAATCGTATACTCAAAGCATATTTCATTTTTTGTTTATGACGACAATAAAGAATAAAGGAGCACCTCATGAGTTTAGTGGTACCTGCTGAAAAACCCGATGCTGTACATACCGAAACCGACCGGGTCGAGCGCATCCTGGTTGTCGATGATGATGTGCGTCTGCGTACCCTGTTACAACGTTTCCTTGAAGATAAAGGCTTCGTCGTTAAAACTGCGCACGATGCTACCCAGATGGATCGACTATTACAGCGGGAACTGTTTTCTCTGATTGTGCTCGATTTTATGTTGCCTGTAGAAGACGGCCTCAGCATCTGTCGTCGCCTACGCCAGTCGAATATTGATATTCCAATCATTATGCTCACCGCACGTGGCAGCGATTCAGATCGTATTGCAGGTCTGGAAGCCGGTGCAGATGATTACCTGCCTAAACCATTTAATCCAAATGAATTGCTGGCACGTATCCGTGCAGTTTTGCGTCGTCAAGTCCGTGAAGTTCCAGGCGCTCCTAGCCAGCAAATGGAAGTGGTATCCTTTGGCCCATGGTCACTGGATCTGTCGACTCGTACCCTGACTCGTGAGGGCCAGGTAGTGACCCTGACCACTGGTGAATTTGCAGTATTAAAAGCGTTGGTACAACATCCACGTGAACCTTTAACTCGTGACAAGCTGATGAATCTGGCACGTGGCCGTGAATGGGGTGCGATGGAACGTTCAATTGACGTTCAGGTATCACGCTTACGTCGTTTGATTGAAGAAAACCCTGCCCGTGCGCGTTATATTCAAACCGTTTGGGGTGTCGGTTATGTGTTTGTTCCAGATGGTGCTGAATAATTTTCTTATTAGAAGAAAGTAAAATATTCGTCCGTCTATAAATCTAGTTTTGAATTACGTGACAAATTCATTCGCAACTGTTTGAGGCAGGAGGTATTCATCTCTAATGTTTCTGCGATAAATTGATTACTTGCCACAATTTGACGAGTTTTGCGAATGAAAATGGTTTTGCCTATTTTTGCCGAAACAAAAGTAGGTCGAACCGAAGGTTTTAACCTATATCTAAATTACAGATGGTTTGACTCCGGTGTGATAAGGCCTTTTAATCAACTCATAATAATTTGCTGAAGTCATAGCACAGGATTGCTCAGTGAAACTCGACCCCATCGACCCACAAAAATTTACCGATTTTGTCAGCTACTCAGAAAAAAAACGTACCCCTTGGGAACGCTTTCTGGACAAAATCAAACCGCGCTCTGCAGCAATGCGAACCACTGTACTGGTGGTCTTTGTGGTCTGTTTCAGCCTGTTCATGTCAATCTGGTTTTTCTGGCGCACACTTTATTTACCTGAAATTCAGCAACACGCGCGTTATCTGGCCATGGAGCTAGAAATTCTCAACAATCCGGACCTGCGTCTTTATCATAAAGAACAGGAAGTCGATATTGATACCTGGCTCAAAAACCGGATCGGAATCGAATATGTCACCAATCCGGCTGAATACCCCAATGTAAAAGACAAGGTTATTGCTGAATTCTTTACTAACCAGATTGAAACCAAACTGGCCAAAGAATTAAGAATCGAACAGGCAACCGTTTATTTCCAGTTCAAGCCAAGTCCACGCATCTGGATTCAAACCCCTGAAATGAACGGCAACTGGGTACGTGAACCTCTTAAAACCTATGCCAACTATAGTCCTGAACTGATTCTAGGCTGGCTGTTGGGTACGCCACTCATTGCCGGCATTATTATCCTGACCCTGGTGCGTCAGCTAAACCGTCCTTTACGCCGCTTGCAGAATGCAGCAAACAGCTATAGTAAAAATGGTTCCGCCCCTTATCTGGATACCAATCATGGTCCGCTGGAAATCCGTCAGGTGAATCATGCGTTTAACCAGATGATTTATACCTTGGATCAAACCGAGCGTGATCGTCGAATCATGCTCGCGGGGATTTCACATGACCTGCGTACACCGTTGACCCGTATCCGTCTTAGCGCAGAAATGATGCCGGATGAAGACTTTCTCAAGGAAGGCCTGATTTATGACGTCGAGGATATGGATGCCATTCTGAACCAGTTCATTTCCTATATGCGGGATGGTTCCGATGAAGAGCTGCAAGAAACCAATGTCAATGTGCTGCTGCAGGAACTGGTCAAGCAGTTTAAGCCACTTAATATTCGCTTTACACCTCAAGAGATACCGCTGGTTGAGGTACGCAGCATGTCGCTGAAACGCCTGATTGGTAACCTGATCAACAACTCAAAACGCTATGGTGCGGAACCGATCGAGCTGGCTGCCTATGTGCAGGACCATAAACTGATGATCAGTGTGGCCGATCATGGTGAAGGGATTCCGGAAGACCAAATTGAAGCGCTGATGCAACCCTTTGTTCGTGGAAATTCTGCGCGTACCGTACAAGGCAGTGGTCTGGGTCTGGCAATTGTCAAGCGTATTGTTGATATTCACTCAGGTGAGCTGCATATCCAGAATCGGCCTGAAGGCGGTCTGGAAGCCATTATCGCCTTACCCCTGAAAACAGCAGATTCCGAGGCACCCGCTGCCCCAACCACCTTAGATAAAATTCGTCAAACGCTCACTGATCACTTCTAGTAAGTGATCATAAAAGCAACAAACGATTTTTTAGTATTTCTATATAATTCATTTTAATTTTTAATAATTCAATCATTTAAAAAACATCATTTTTCATTATACCTACATTTAGCTAAAAAATTAGACCTTAGCCTAACACCTATGCAAAATACATTTTTTGATCGGTACAATCCGTATCATTATTTAAGAATTTATGAGAGTTGAAATGTCTTTAGATCGTATCCGTTTAGCCTCCCTACACAACAAAGTCATCAGCCCTGAACAAGCTGCTGAATTCATCGAAGATGGTATGACTGTGGGTATGAGTGGCTTTACTCGCGCTGGTGAAGCGAAGGCGGTTCCTTTAGCTTTGGTACAACGCGCAAAAGCAAATCCACTGAAAATCACGTTGATCACAGGTGCATCACTCGGTAACGATTTGGACAAGCAACTCACTGAAGCAGGCGTATTGGCACGTCGTTTACCATTCCAGGTAGATAGCACTTTACGTAAAGCGATCAACAAAGGTGAAGTGATGTTCATCGATCAGCATTTGTCTGAAACCGTTGAACAGATGCGTAACCAGCAGTTGAAAAAACCTGATGTGGCGGTAATTGAAGCGGTTGCGATCACTGAAGATGGCGGCATCATTCCAACAACTTCTGTAGGTAACTCTGCAAGTTTTGCAATTTTTGCTGAGAAAGTGATTGTTGAAATCAACACGAATTTAAGTCCTGCATTTGAAGGCTTGCACGACATCTACATCCCGACTTACCGTCCAACACGTCAAGCAATTCCATTGACTCAAGTGGATGAGCGTATCGGTACACATGCAATCAATATTGATCCTTCAAAAATCGTGGGTATCGTATTCAACAATGAATTGCATGACTCTCCATCAACTGTAACTGCACCAGATGATGAGACTCAATCAATTGCTAACCACTTGATCGCTTTCTTTGAAAAAGAAGTAGCTGAAGAGCGTTTACCGAAAAACCTTGGCCCTCTTCAAGCAGGGATCGGTTCCATTGCAAACGCCGTATTGACGGGTCTGAAAGATTCAAACTTCGAAGACTTGATCATGTACTCAGAAGTACTACAAGACTGTACGTTTGAATTGATCGATGCCGGTAAAATGAAGTTTGCTTCAGGTTCTTCTATTACACTTTCTGCTAAATATGGCGAAAAAGTATTTAACAACCTTGAGCACTACAAAGACAAACTGGTATTACGTCCACAGGAAATTTCAAACCATCCTGAACTGGTACGCCGTTTAGGTATTATCGGCATCAACACTGCGCTTGAATTCGATATCTACGGTAACGTGAACTCAACTCACGTTTGTGGTACCAAAATGATGAACGGTATCGGTGGTTCAGGTGACTTCGCTCGTAATGCGCACCTTGCAATCTTCGTGACTAAATCAATCGCGAAAGGTGGCGACATCTCTTCAGTAGTACCATTTGCGTCTCACGTTGACCATGCTGAACATGATGTAGATATCTTAGTGACTGAACAAGGTCTGGCAGATCTTCGTGGTTTGGCGCCACGTGAACGTGCTCGTGCGATCATCGACAACTGTGCACACCCAATGTACCGAGATGCATTGAATGACTACTTCGACCGTGCATGTGCAAAAGGTGGCCATACACCTCACCTGCTTCGTGAAGCATTATCTTGGCACTCTAACTTTGAAGAAAATGGTCATATGCTTGCAGTAGAAGCTGCAGTCAAAACTGCTTAATTGACCGCTTCAGAAAACGCCCCACGGGGCGTTTTTTTATGGGAAAAATAATAAATAAACAAAGACAAATCTATCCATAAGAATCTGATCAGCTTAACTTCTTAAATATTTTGAATGATTAAAAAACTGCACTTAGTCTGGATGCAGGGCTTTAAATTCCAGTTCTTCACCCTCATACTTCTAACAAGACAAAGATTAGAGACATGACATGCGCGTAGATATTTGGTCAGATGTGGTCTGCCCTTTTTGCTATATTGGTAAAAAACGGCTGGAAGCTGCTGCAAAGGAAAGCGGAATTGAACTTGAAGTCCATTGGCATAGTTTTCAGCTAGATCCTGAAGCGCCAGCCCGTCAGGAAGTTTCCAACTCTGAGCGTTTGGCACAAAAATATGGCCGTTCAGTGGCAGAAGTTGAAGACATGCAGCGCAATATCGCAGCCATGGCCAAACAGGAAGGCATTGAATTTAACTGGGAAGGTGCCAACTCTGGCAATACCTTGAATGCGCATCGCATCATTCACCTGGCACAAAGCAAAGGCTTGGGCAATGAAGCTCAGGAAGCTTTTTTCTACAGCTATATGACGCAAGGCCTGCCAATTGGTGAACGTGAAACGCTGGAAGATGTCGCGGCGCGTATTGGCCTGAACCCGGTTGAAGTAGATGATTTACTCGACTCGGATGAATTTGCGGATTTTGTTAAGTTTGACCAGGAAGTAGCGCATGACCAGCTCAAAGTTACCGGTGTTCCGTTCTTTGTATTTGATCAACGCATTGCTTTGGCGGGTGCTCAGCCGAAGGAAGTTTTCTTGCAAGTTCTTGAAAAAGCTTTAGAGGAACCACAACAACAGCCAGCAGCTGATCAGTGTTCTACAGATGCTTGTGATGTTCCGGCAAAGCCTGAGTAAAAACTAAATCAAAAAATCCCCATTCAAGATGGGGATTTTTTTATGAATGATGTGAATTATTCAACCAGAAAACTGATCTTTAGATTGACACGATATTCGGTAATTTTATTGTCATTAATCACGACTTTCTGTTCATTGATCCAGGCACCTTGAACATTTTTGATCGTCTCTGTGACTTTTGCGATGCCACTTTGAATTGCATCCTCAAAGCTTTTACTACTGCTTGAATTGACTTCTACCACTTTTGCAATTGCCATGATTCAACACTCACTCTGTGAAGATAGAAGCATTCATCTTAGTCGATTTAAATTTCTCTACAGCTCCTAGCAAACAAGTAATAGCAAAAACTTACAGGGAATGAACAAATACTGATCTGCCCTTACTGCTTTAAAAAAAATTTAAATCTGGATCTCTAGTTTTAAATAATCAACAAATAAATGTTTGCTTAAAAGCTTCTAAAACATCTAAAAAATGTATAAAAAACAATCCAAAACCATCTAGAGCAAATATTCTAATATATTGTTTTATAGAGTATTTTATCTAAATTTAGTTGCTTTTCTTGCCGATTTGATCATTTTTTATTAATTGCCATTTGATATTATTTTTCACGTGATTTAAGACTAATTTTTTCCTTGTTCAAGCTCTTGAACACCCAGATATCAAAAGGTCATGTTATGAAAACTGTTAAATTTTTATGCGCAGCAACTGTGATGGCTTTTTCTCTACAAGCTTCAGCACAAATGGCTCAAGTGGTTTATCTTCCAGATTTCCCTGTGAGCAAAGCACCAGTTGAAACTGTAGCAACAGATACTGCAAATGCAGAAACTGAAAAAGCGGCTTAAGTCTTTAAGCGAAATCTCCCAGCAGGCTGAATTATTCAGCCTGTTTTTATTTCAGGGCTCCAAAAATCTAACTTGTTCTTCTGTTTAGCGAGTATTAAGAATCTCATTATTTTTTATTTTATTTTGATTTCGTTCACTTTTTATTCAAAAACAACTACCAAATTCGCTTAAAAAATACTCAAAATAATCAAGTATTTTGTCAATCAAATGCTTATAATCAAAACCTGATCTTTTATGGATTTCAGACTTTCTTGTTATGAACCAGCTTCAAGCATTAATACAGGGAAAAATTTCTCCGCAGGCAATTTCTGTGGATTTTTTGATTGAAATGGCTGAGCGTTATCCAGATCCCAACTCTACCGAATATAAACTGGTAGAACTTGCGGTCAATATGATCATGGCCAAGTCACTGGATAAAGCACTCAAATATATCTAGAGAGCTAAAATGAATGCTTTAGAAAAAGCAAAGTTAATTAAAGAATTAAATGAATTGGGGCAGCAACTAGAACATAAATCCCTCAGTTTATATGAAGCCGCCCGAACCAAAAAACGGCTCCAGGATATTTTTCATCTCTGTGATGAACCTGTTTTTAAAAATCAGATTTTAAGTTTTAAATCCCGTGTCCAGCCTGAGCTGGCAGCACATCAGTTTGCGGCGAGCACCGAGTTTCATCACTGTTATCGCGGTTATTTTAAGAATCCTGTCCAGCTGCAACAGGCACTCACTGCACATTCAGAAACAGGCTGGGCCTTTTTGCATCAGCCACAACAAGGCTGGCAAATCTGGCTGGGTCCTGTAGAGCAAACTGATTTTTTACATAGTGAATGGGATGAATTAGCAAATTGCCATCACTGGCTTTTGCAGCAACAGCAACAAGACGCATATTTTCCTCTCGATCCCCAACTGGATATTCCGGCTTTATCTGTTCAGGATGCCGAATTCAATACGCTTACCCTAGAAATCGCGCGTTATCATCAGGGCAGTTTGCAGATCCAGACCAAGATCACTGCACCTCAATTGTCTAAAACAATTAAACCTGATTTAGACAGAGCGACTAACGAAATAGAAGTTAAAACAGCTGAACTGTCTGTAGAAATAGACAATACGGATAGTTCACCCTCTATTTTGATAATAGAGGAAAATATTAATTTTCCTGAATCTATACAGCTAGGTGAATTCTCTGCCCTGCTGCATCCCTTAGAACATGCAGGAGCAACTATACGGCGCCTCTGTGCCCTAGAATTACAGCCAACTGCTTCTCAACCGGCTGATCTTGAAATGGCGCTATATTATGCTGAGGAAGACCACTGGCAGGCACGTCCTGTTTATCTCTCCATGCAGACCGATCAGCAAGGGCAAGGTCTGAAATATCTGATGCTCTTGGGCGCACCGAGCCTCTTGCAGGCCAATTCCTGTATCCAGCACTGGGGCACGCAACGTGGACGGCGTTGTATAGAGATAAAATCCATATCATGGGCAGCTTTAGGTACCTGTCTTGATCAGATAGATCTTTTCAGTGAAATATATCTGCAACAAGCCGAAACGGTCTGGATGCCTGAGGAAAGCTATGCCTATATTCCGGCTCGGTGTATTCATCAAAAGAAATTTATCAATTTTGAGGAAGCGCCCGCTGATTTTTCTACTCCAATTTTATTGCTACAGGAACATCAGAAAATTCGGGTGATTCATGGAGAACGTCGCCTGGCATTGTCCAATCAGGAAATCGCTTATCCTTATTTAATGCTCAAACGTGATAAGGATTTGAATTGGCAAAAAATTCATCAAATTGTTTTAGGATTGTCACAGCCGGTACGGGTTTTAGATCTTTATATGGCAATTCAGGCACAAATCATTAAATAATTGATGTAGTTATGTAGTTTATCCTTGCTTTTTTTCCTTATTTTTTAGAAAACTAGCGCAGTAAATAAAATACGATAAGAGCAAGAATCAACTCATGCGAATAAACCAAATTACTCGAATCTTATTGCTATCACTTGGCGTGGGATTAAGTAGTAGCCCAGTTTGGGCAGAAGCATCTCCTACAGAACCTGCAGAAACAGAACAGCCTACAGGTACAGGTACAGGTACAGGTACAGGTACAGGTACAGGTACAGGTACAGGTACAGGTACAGGTACAGGTATTTTAGATCAGATTCCACGCTTGATCGATGCCACGCCTACGATTTTACCTGAACAGTCAGACGAAGCGATGGTGCCCACCACCGAAGAAACAGAAGATAAATCTTGGGCTGACAAAAAGCAGAAAAGAATCCGTGAATGGGCAGACCGCACCGCACATAAGATTGATAACTGGTTTGGCCAGACCAACCCGGATGAGCCAGCAACTGCGACTTTGCGAATCATCCTGGATAATAGCTGGGACAAATATGAAAACTATGAAATCAAGCCGAGGATTCGAGGAAAAATCAAGCTTCCAACCTTGGAACAAAAGTTAAGTCTGGTCTTTGGTGATGACAGCCTGGATAACGAACTGGATAGCAATGTCGCAATTACCAATGAAAATCCTGGCAATGCCCGGGATAAAAATCTGGATATTCGCCGTACCCGTGAAAACAACAGCTCGTTTGCACTACGCTGGTCAGAATTTTCAAATGGCCTACCTTTCGATAGCGATCTGGATCTGGGGGTACGTTCTGGGGATGATATCTATGTACGGGCCAAAATCAGTAAAGACTGGGCGATGCAGAATGACTTCTCTTTTCATGCCGAACAGATTTATCGCTATGGATTGCAGAGTGAAAATTATTTGCGGACCAACCTGGAACTGATCCATGCTCGTCCCAATGAGGCCTTTTTTTCCAATCAGTTAAGTTTAACCTATGCAGATGAGCAGGAAGACGATTTGACCTGGGACAACTATACCTTCAGACAGCATCAATTTTTCCAGGGCAACCGCTTTAACTATGGCATCTATACGGGCGGCTATCTGGATGATAAAGATTTACGCTTAAATCGCTGGGGACCTTATGTGTCCTGGAGACAGCCTTTCTTACGTGAATGGTTCTTTGTGCAAGGCGACCTGAACTATCTGAATGATGACCGACTGGACCGAAGCCATTATCTGGGTGCGATGGTACGTCTTGAGGCCATTTTCTAAATTTGAACAAATCCGAAACTATAAAAGCCCATAAAATATGGGCTTTTTAATGTCTGAATCCAATAAGTTTTTATTGGCGGTGCTCAACCGTTGTAAAGGCAATTCGATCACTACGAATCATACGTTTTTGCTGCAAAGAAGGCTGTTCCATCTGTGGCATATTCCATACCGCGCGGTCGGTACGCTGCATTCGTTTTACTTTTGGCGCTTCTTTTTTCATGGGTGCCTGAAAACTAATACGATCGCTACGAGTCACTTTTTTGGACTCAGTATCGGCCATTGTGGCTGCGCTCATTGACATCAGAATGACTGTACTCAGACTCATCATCAGTGATTTTTTCATGGGAGAATTCTCTAAACTTAATAATCGCTATTATAAATTAATATATAAAATATTATCTATTTTTCAGATTTAAAACTTAAAGGTATTTTTTTATTCTGGCTATCGCTTTTTTAAATCATTAAAGGGGAATCCAAGTTTTAAGCGCTAAATTCAGAACATAAAAAATCCCTCCGTAGAGGTAATGCCAGTCAGTTAAGAAATTGACTGGCATTTTCTTGGGTATTTCAGTGGTTTACCTTTCACAACTCTTGGGCAACTTCTAACCCTCCTCTCAGGCAAAACATACCTCCTAGATTTCTCCAGTAAACTTTCTAGATGTTTGGGTAAATTTCCTGCGGAGTCTAAAGAGTCGAATCTTAATATATTAAGGATGCCGATAGATGCAATATGAAAGCTGATTCTCAAAGGACTGACTTTTGCACGTTGAGCCATATATTTCATTTGTCTTCTTAGAATATTATAAGCAATGAAGACACCCCATAATTCTTGATAAATTAAATCAGGTTGCTTGCTCCTCAAATGCTTACTTTCCTGTAAACCACTTTTGATTTCTCGGTAACACATTTCTATTTCCCAGCGCTGAGCATAAAGCTTTGCTAAGGCTAGCAGTGGATATATCTTTGAATCTATTAATGAAGTGATATAGCGTCTAATTTTTCCTGCCTG